>JAUUVJ010000089.1 GCA_030589605.1 Candidatus Hodarchaeota archaeon
CGGAAATATCAATAATTAATCCTCCTTTCTTAAAAAAAACTGTTGCTACTATTTGATATGAAAGATATTGAGTCGAGAATTTCGTAATTTCTTTCAAGTCTTTCAATCCACTGAAATGTTAAAAAAAGAAAGAAGATTTACTTTCATTCTTCCTCTTGCTGTTTTCGCTCTTCTTCCTCTCGCCGTTTTCGCTCTTTTTGATCTTTCAGGCTTGAAATTTCTGAATTTAAACTTATAATTCTTTTTTGAGCATCTTGGACATCCATCAAGAGTGAATTCATCTCTCCTTCGATTTGAGTATCCGAATCCATAAACGACTTTAATTCATCTGTTAAACCTGATAGTTGTTCCTCGAAAGATCTTTTTTTCTCATTCGAAGATACTTTTGATAATTCTAAATCAGAAATTTTACCATTTATAGAATCTAATTGAGTTTTAAGCTCCTGAATACTAGATTCATAATCAAGTTCCAATTTCTTTAATGTTTCCTGGAAGTTCTCTAAGTCTTTCTGAAGTTCATCTATAGATTTTCCCTTGGATACTGGAGAATCCTCTATTAATTGTTCAACTCCTGGAGGTGAACAAATTGGGCATGGTGGGCGTATGAAATAGGATCCACAGCGAGAACATTTTGGCATTTTAAATCACTCCTAATTCTGTTCTTAATTGTGATATCTCGTTTTCTTTAGATACTATTTGATTTTTTAATTCAGATAATTTAGAATTTAGATCATTGATCTCTTGTTCCAAGCTTTTTTTATGAAGGAGTAGCTTTTCTTTCTTTTCCTGTTTTTCTTTTATAGTAGATTGCATTTCTGCAAATTGAGAATCCAATTCTTCTAATTCAGCTGTTTTAGTGCGTTCTGCTTCTTCTTGATTATTAGTTTCTTCCCTCAATTTCTCTAATTCTACTTCCTTTGATTCTTTAAGAGAATTGATCTGCTTTTCTACTTCCTCGATGGATTCAATGAGTGTTAAAGGGTCAATGATTCTTACGGTTTTATTTGTCTCGACCTCGATGGTGGAGACAGGAGAATCGGGTGAATCATCTGGAGTGCAGAAGGGACATGATTTTTCAGAAAAATAACATCCACATTTATTACATATTGGCATTTTAACTTCATCTCTTCAATATTATTATTAGATATTCAGAGTTTATTATTCTTAGATGAATTCAACTTTCAAATTCACGCTCTTGAAATATATTAAGCTTTTTGAAATCAATTCATCATCTTTCAATACTATGCAATTTATGAGTTATTAGCTTTTTATGATTTATTTTTAAAAATACATCTACAAAAAAAGTATTTCATTGCTCTTCCATTTTAGCCTAACAGAAACAAATTTCTTGCTGATTTTTATGAATAGTGCTCAAAGTCATTCTCGATTGCTACGTAACCCTGATTCGATCATATTCTTACCTATCAAGCAAGAAATGGTTTTACAAATACTTTGTTTTTCAAGAGGGAAAATACATCAAAGAAAACCAACAATACGTGGAAAAATAGAGTATTATTTCAAGCAAGATAAAATGTGGCGGCCAAGACGATTATTCTGGGAAGAACATGGAAAATGGAACGCATATCCTCCTAGGAATATGATTCAGGAGATTTTAACAAATTCAAAACACATTTATTTAGGAGAAGCTTTGTCAGATACAGAAAAAAACGGAATAATACATTTTTGTAAAGATTTTGACATTAAAACTAAAATTCAAGAAAAAAAACTCTGTCCTTTCTGTTTAATCCAGAATCAAATAACTTTTCTGGTAAAGAAACAACAATTCTGGCATTATGATCAAGATAAGAAAATTTGTAAGGCTTGTGCTATACAGGAACTAGAAAAAGAATTAAAAGCAAGAAAAGTGGATCTTCTCTCAAGTCCAGGATTTAAAAAGTATACTCTTTCTCTTTTAGAAAAAATACATGATTCTCAAGCAGTTGTAAATCTTTTAGTAAATGGAGAACCCTCAATAGGTGAATTAACACTAGTAAATAAGATTGAAGAGGTTTCAGAGGGGAAACTTAAACAATATTATAAAAAAATCACAGAATTTAATCTACCGAAAATGCTTATTGATTCCTTAAACAAACGGAAGATCAAAAATTTCCTTCCAATTCAAGTAAAAGCACTTCAAAATGGATTATTGGAAAAGAAAAACTTATTAATTATCGCAAATACCAGTGCCGGTAAAACTCTAATAGCCGAAATCGCAGGAGTTTCTCATATAACTGCTAGAAAGAAATTTATTTTCGCAGTTCCTTTAGTTGCTTTAGCAAACACAAAATATGAAGATTTCAAAAGATCCTATGGAAGGGATTTGAAAATTGCTGTTCAAACTGGACGTTCGAGGATTTTTACTTCTAAGGAAGAAAAAGACGCTTTCTACCGTGGTAGATATTCAATTAAGAAAGCTGATATCGTAGTAGCGACATATGAAGGTCTTGATCTTTTAATTCGAGCAGGACAGATCGATTTCAATGAGATAGGCTGTATTGCAATTGATGAAGTTCAAACATTAGCTGAAGAAGAGCGAGGTCAAACTCTAGATTGTTTAATCGCAAAAATTAAGAATAAATCACAGAATGCACAGGTAATTGCATTATCTGCGACAATAGGTAATCCGTTTCAATTTGCAAATGATCTTTCATTAAATCTTGTTTCTTTTGATCAAAGGCCGATACCTTTAGAACAACATATGCTCCTTTCCCGTAGCGAGCAGGAAAAAAGAAGTCAAATACAAAAATTGGTTAAAAAAGAATACCAAATGATATCTAAGACAGGGTTTAAAGGACAAACAATCGTTTTCACTAATTCCAGACGAAAGACAGCTGAAATTGCAGAATATCTACATCACTCCGGGATACAGAACGCACATGCTTATCATTCAGGACTATCTTTTAGTAGAAGGAAGCGTGTTGAATCAGAATTCTCTAATGGGCGCTGTCCAGTGGTTATTAGCACTTTTGCTTTGGGAGCTGGTGTTGACTTTCCAGCATCTCAAGTGATATTTGAATCGATGATGATGGGGAATAGTGTTTTAGAACCAAATAATTTCACTCAAATGATGGGAAGGGCTGGTAGATTGGGAAAACATGATAGAGGAAGAGCTATCCTCCTTTGTTTAGGTGAATCTATATCATCTTTGGACTCACGTTCTGAAGTTGAAATTGCATTTGAATTGATTAAATCTAATTTATTGCCAATCATACCAAATCACAGTGAGGACTCTTGTGGAGAACAAATTCTCTCTATTTGTTCAACTGAAAAATCTATTTTGCCTGACCAAGCGAAGCGAATTTATCAAAAGATGATGGGAGTATCCAATTATGATTTCATGATTTTAACAAATAAATTGATCCAAAAATCTTTGATTTGTATAAACAAGAAGAAAACTAGACGGTCATTACAGTTAACTTCGTTAGGACGAGCTGCAACACTATCATTTTTCTCTCCAGCGAAAACATTGAAAATTGTGTCTGGCCTTCATTCAAAAGAACATTTTTTATCTATCGCTCTAGAAATTAGCGCTCCTCAGAATATCTATCTATCTAAGAAGCTTCATTCATATTTAGAAAAAAATTATCATATGCGATTTTCAACTAGATTGATTAACAGTCCTGTCCTAGATGTGATGTCTGCTTCCTTAAAAGGAAAAGAAGCAACAGAATTAAGTAAATGGTGTTTAAATGTATTTGCAAAATGGACACAAGAATTTTTTTCATGTAATTGCTCTGAAAATCCATATTGCAACTGTGGAGCGATCAATATCGGAAAGTACTTAGTAAATGAACGGATTAGAGGTTTGAATATAAACCAGATATCAGCTAGCTTAACCTATTATGAGCTTTTAATTTATCCTGGAGACGTTCTATCTTTTTTAAATACGATTATTCACGAATTAGAAGGCATCCAACGCATTTCCAACGCTATTGGTAAATTTAAACTGGAGAAAAAGATAGAAATATTGATTGATAAGTTAGAAGTGCCATTTCCTCTTAAAAAGTGAAAAATGGTTTAGATTTTTCTTAAGAATTATTGATTTCAAAAAGGAAAAGGAAAAACTCTTTAATCCAGCTAATCAGAATCAGAATCTACCTGATTTTTTCTTCGATATCGGATAAAAAAACCAAGGCCTACAAATGCTATAAGAAATCCTACAGCGTATGCAATTGCTTGTTCAATTGTACTCATAGATCCTCCGAAACCAGCTATTAAAAGGCCTACTATAACAAAAAACGATCCAGTTATCCTATCATCCATTTTTATTACCTCTTTTACAAAATCGAGGTTCTATTATTACATTAAAAGCGTTTCATATAGTATTATTAGTACTTTTAGAAAATTGTCCAATTTCTTTTTTTACAAGTTTTGTAATGTAATCTTGATAATAATTCAATTGCTTTTGATCTGTTGCTTCAGCACGAACAGATATCACAGGTTCAGTTCCACTTTTTCTAACCAGAATCCATCCATCATCAAACTCAGCTCTTATTCCATCAATAGTTATTGCCTTTTCTGCCTCGCTTTCAAGTTTAGTTTCAATATTGGATACGACTTTTTGTTTAAATTTGTCTGGACAGGTAATTCGAATCTCTTCAGAAGCAAAATAACAAGGTAATTTCTGAGTTAATTGTGATAAAGTTTGTTCCTCTTGGGATAATATTTCCAGTAAACGTAATGCTGAATAAATTGCATCATCAAAACCATAATATTCGACACCAAAGTAGTAATGGCCACTTAACTCTCCAGCAAAAATAGCGCCAGTTTTTATAAGATTTTCATGAATCCATGAATGTCCTACTCGTGTGAACTTTACACTTGCTCCTAATTTCGTAAGATATTCATATGTGGCTCGTGATGTCTTAATGTCAATCATGATTTCAGATTTAGGATTGTTTTGTAGTAAGTACTCACCGAAAATCATCATGATTTGATCAGGCTGTATTATTTTTCCTTTGTTATCTATGAAACCAACTCTATCCCCATCACCATCGAAACCTAATCCAACATCTGCTTCATTATTTCCCATTTCATCTTGTATGTATTTTAGGCAAGATGCTTTTGCAGGATCAGGAATCATAACAGGGAAATTACCATCGGGATTAGCATGAAGAGCGATTGTGTTAATATTCTTTGATTGTAGTAAACCGATAATTGGATAACAAGTACCATTTCCTATATCTACAATCACATTCAATGGTTTTTCGGGATTGAAACTCTCTTTTTGATAATTCCAATATTGTGTTGTGGAAATATGTGGAAAATCAATAGGTTGTCCATAAGCTATACCCTTACTCATTGAAATTGTATTATTTTTCAATTGATCTTTTATTTTGGAAAATAAGTTGTTATAATGATAAGAAACTCCATTTCCATCACAAATTTTTATTCCATTATATCCTACAGGATTGTGACTAGCTGTTATCATTACTCCACCATCGATTTCAGGATTTTTTACTGCTAAAAAGTAAATTGTTGGAGTTGTACATACTCCTACATCTAGAACATGACAACCAACTTCCATCAAGCCTGCAGATAAAACAGATTTAATTATTGGAGTTGATAAACGAACATCTCCCCCAATAATAATATTTTTTTTAGCTCCGAAGTAATTACCAACAGATCTACCAATTTGTAGAATGATTTCTGAACTCAATTGGTCAGGAAATTTACCGCGTATATCATTAAGCTTGAATAAATGTTCATCAATGTGCATAATTTATCCCTTTGTATTATTTGAAAAAACCATCAAGTGTCTTATAAGAAGCTTTTATTAAATCCTGTAATGGTGACCAAGACCAAGAATACCTGATAAATGGAAATTCTTTACTAATAATTTCCTTCTTGTATTCCTCTAAGAATTTCATTACATTTCGATCTTTTTCATTCGGATATCCTTTTCCTAAGATTGATTGAGGTAATCCATATTCCTCTTCTATTTTCCGTAATTTTTGGTCACGTAAATGTTTCGCTATACAGGAGGCTGAAGAAACAATAGGGAAAATTTTATCTGCTTTTTTAGCTATTATTACTTCCTTTCTTGAATCAATATTCTTAATCAGATTGAAACGACATGAATCAACCTTATTAATTTCGTTTTGAATCTTCAAAGATTTTTCTAGCTTGTTCAATTGTATTATTAATTGGTATTTAGTGTATTTAGGAGTTGAGAGGGTATCAATCGTGATGTTAGTTGAAGTGATTTGAAGCACTATTTTGCTAATATAGCGGATTTCTAAAAGGTTTAAATTATCATTAGGCCTTTTACTGAGAGTTTTTTCTATTTCAGATGCTTTTATTTCTACTATTTCTAATTCTGTAGCAATTTCCTGTATTTTCAAAGCTAATTCTGAGCGCTTTCTTTGACCTGCTTGACCTAAAAAGAGTTTAGAATCTTTCAATCCTTTCTTTACAAGAAAATTTAGTGATTTCAAATCTAGGGTAACACCAACGATGAATAGAGGACCGAAAACGCTCCCTCTACCAGCCTCATCAATACCAGATACTAATGAATGCAAAATCAATCGATTCCAGTCATTTCAATCGCATTGGATGCTGCTTTCTCTGTTAACCCCTCAGCTAGTATAGTGTATCGTTCTGGTCTAATCTTTTGGGCTTCTTGTAATGCTTCTTTCATAATATCGCGATCAATTCCTAATTCTTTGAGTGTAACGGGGGCTTCAACCTCCAAAAGGATATTACGAATCCGATTCCAATCATCTCCGTGAAGATACATCATTAATATTGAAGCTAATCCAGTTTGATGACCGTGAGGAATCTTATACCCGTATTCATGTGATAATTTGTCTAGAGCGTGGCTAACAAGATGTTCGGAACCACTAGCAGGACGAGATGATCCAGCAATACACATCGCTACTCCACTACTACCCAATGCTTTCATAAGTACACGAACTCCAGTCTCACTGAAAAACAATCTTTTTAACGATATAACTCTCTCTTCCACCATGTTTGCAGTCATTTCAGAGAATGTAGCTGCATAAATATCATATTTTGTTCCTTTCAATCTATTTGCTAATTTCCAGTCTCTAACTGCTACCCACTTAGAGAGACTATCACCTACACCTGATGTTAATGATTCTTTCGGTGCTTGACTAATTAAATTTGTATCCCCAACTACTGCTAAAGGGGATACTGGGGAATACTTCGAAAAGTTAGATTTTCCTTTAAAGTTTGAAATCTGTTCTCGTAAAATAAAATTGACATACGGACTAGAGAAACCATCATGACTAGCATTAGTGGGTACAGCAAGGTATTCAGAATTGGTAAGACTTGCAATAACCTTAACGTAATCAATCACCTTTCCTCCTCCTACAACCATTAGATAAGACTGATCTTTTTTAATTTCTTTGGCTTTAGAATGAAGATATTCAAGTTCAACGTTTTCAGGAAATGTATAATGGGAAAAATCCAAGGAATCCTCTATTTGGGGTATGATAACATCTGATGTAATCTTCTTTGTATATGTTTTTCCGCTAAAAATCGCTAGTTTCTTTATCCCAATATCCTCGCAAATATAAGGGATTTTTTGAACAGCACCAGGCCCGAATGCAACTCTTCTTGGAATTACTATTTCTTGAACATAGTGTTCAGCCAATTAAATTCAGACCACCTTTCAATAATTTTCATCTAACAGGGTTTTTTTATTTTTTACCTGTAGTTCTAGTATTTCAGATTTATTGTTTTCTCCAATATCCTTATTTGAATCATTTTGATCTGTAGTAGTTGAATAAATATCCTTTTTTAATCGTAGAAGTTCACTACCACCGAGATTAAGGGTGGCATAACCACCGAGAATTAATAATATAGCCGATTTTATAAGACGGTCGGTAAATGCAATAAGGAAAGCACCTTGTTGAACAAAACTGTATCCCGGTGCACTAACAAGTATTATTCCTATAGCAACTTCATATTGCCCTATCGCTCCAGGAAGTATCGGGAGAATAAATGTAATATTCCCTACGCATGAGGCTGCTATTACATAGGGAAGATCGATTAATCCGTATGTAGGAAAAACACCAACTGCAATTATAAATAGCATTATTCCCTCTATTACCCATATTGAAGCTGATGTAAGAATTCCTAAACTTAAGATCGAAGGGGATGATTTTAAATCTTTTAATCCTGTTTGAAAAGACTTATACATAGATAACAATCTTTCTTCAAGAAATGAAGGGAAAAGATATAATATTTTTTTAATTAATTCTGGTTTAATTATTGCTAACCATAATCCTAACAGGGTTATTACTGAAATAACAAAGAGTAGTAACACTAATTGTTGGATAATATTTGAATTTTCGGTTCCCTGTAATGATTCCCCTATCAAGAATAAAATACCTATAATTACGATAAGAAGCCCAAAAACACTTAAAATTTGTTCAATAACAATTGATGAAATTGTATCGGAATAGCTCACCTTATTATTTCTTTTCAGTGAGAAAATCCTGATTGTTTCACCTGTGCGCGCAGGTAAGAAAAGATTTACAGCTAATGCTGATACAACAGGTATTGCTAATGTCTTCAATGGAAGATTTACTCCCTGAACCTGAAGAAGGAGGCTCCAACGAAATACCCGAACTATTAAATCTATGATATATAATAAAACCAACAAAAAAAGTCCTGGCACCCCTAATCTTACTAAGCTCAAAATAATATTTTCAGGTTTAATAAAAAAGATTAAACTTATCAAAACAATTACAGTTATACTATAGATTATAATTGTGGGAGTTTTCTTATTTAATGTCATGTCTTTATCTCACATTTCATCAATAATTGGGATTCCTAAGACTTGTAAAACATTATGCATAACGATAAGAAATGCTTTCACTACATTGACACGAAAACCTTGGATATCTAGATTATCTGCTGAAATTACTCGAGAAGTTTCATAAAACTTGTTGAACCAAGATGCAAGATCAAAAGCATACTTTGTTATTTGTATTGGTTGAAATGATGATGCAGCAGATTTAATAACTTCTGGAAATATGAAAAATTCTAAAATCAACCTCTTTTCTTGTTCAGAAATACTCTTGTTTTCAATTCTGAATTTTTCTTTAACAGAACTCAGATCAATTTTATCTAATATTTTTAAAGCTCTTACATATGCATACATCAGAAAAGGCCCTGTATCTCCTTCTAGAGAAGTGGCATCTTCTATTCGGAATTTTATTTCTGTTTCTGTAGAAAATCTCGCTAGCCAGTAACGAACAGCCCCAATGGTAACATTGGTTGTGATTTCCTGTTTTTTTGTTATGTTTTGATCTAAATCAGGTCTTTTTACTGATATTGCCGTAAATGCAGTATTGTAAGTATCCTCAAATACCGCATCAGCCCAAGCTCGTTCCTCATACCAGTTCCCTGTTCTACCTGAAAAGCGAACTGCAGGAGCTGAAACATGTTTGTATGATAAATGAAATGAGTTTTGGAATTGTTCTTCAAGTCCTAACAATTTAAGTGAGTATTTGACAATATCTTGCAAAAATGCTTGCTCGACTCCTATTACATTGCAAATACGATCAGCGTTTCCGATCATAGGAGATTTTAACACTGGAATTTTGTAATCAGTACTACTCCAAAGATCTCTTGTATTTTTACTTTCATTAATCTGCTTAAAAAGACAACGATTTTTTAAAGAAGCTTTTACTAAACCAAATTTCCACATTTGTAAAGCTACATCATGAGCTACATAAGTTGGTACTCCATTCGAGCGAACAAATATTTTAAAAGGGTTTTTTTTATCTTGAAACTCAGGTAATTTCCCTAAATTAGCAACAAAGCATCCTGCATTCGAACCCTCTTCTTCCCAGAAAAATAGTTCACTTTTTTCAAGAAGTTGAAGAGTCTCTTCCCAAATTCCCGATCGAGAAATATCTGATTCCCAAACAAGGTAATCATATGTAATTCCATGTCTCCAAGCAGTCTCAAGATTACTTTCAACACATGCTTGGCTAATATTCCTCATGAATTGGTAGATTACTGGATTTTTTCTGATATCAACAATAACTTTATCTACCTTATTCCAAGAGTCATTTTCTTCTAAGATACTATTACAATAAGAATAAAGCCTTCCTAGCCAAACATCATACTTTTCATTTGATCCACGAATTACATTTAGTTGTAATCCTTCGAGTAAACCCCAAATTAAAGTTGCTACTTGTCTCCCAAAATCATCAATAAGATTATGAACTTCCACTTCCCATCCATTCCATTGATACAGTCTGGCCACGATATCTCCTAAAATTGAATTCCTGAGATTACCTATGTGTATTGGTTTCACTGGATTTATGGAAGTATGTTCAATCACAATTTTTCGACTATTTCCAGAGTTGTTTTTGCCATAATTTTCATCTTCTGTAGTAATTTGACTATAAATTTTATCAAAAACGATGGAAAAATCAAAGAAAAAGTTAATATAACCTTTAGTTGCTTCTGTGCGACTTATTCCACCATCTATAGATAAAATTTTATTAATATTATCTGAAACATCTTCTGCAATTACAACAGGTGATTTTCGAAGAGGTTTTGCCAGTTTAAAAGCAATATTCGAAGAACGTTCTCCAAATTCTAATGATGGAGGTGTTTCAATTGAATTCAGAATAGCTTCTTCAATATCAGGATTAATCTCGATTAAAGCTGATATAGCTTCCGTAAGAAGATTAATTACAGGCTCATTCAGCATACTGGCAATCACCATTATTTCAATAACTTTTAAGTCGATTTTTAAGGCCAGAAAATATTTTTTTGACCTTTATAAATGATTTCTATATATGAATTTTTTGTTATTCTCCTAAGATCAGGATGAATTATTTTAGGACTTACAATTTCTGATTATTTCCCTTTTTAATGCAGAAATCCATATTTACTGTTTAATGAGAGCAGAATTATAAACCTTCAAATCTTTTTCATTCAAGACAAGTAATTTTTGAACAATTAAAAAAAGAATGAATGGTATTAATGGAAAGAAACTTAGTTAATTAGGATTTAAAGTAGCAAAAATGGAAATAAAGAAGAATTTTTTTTGATTTTTTCTAGGATTTCGAATTTAAATTGCAGAAATAAGTTTTTTAGAAGATTTGAATTCTTTTATTAAAAAGTGAAATAAATTTCAAAAAATGCAACATTCAA
>JAUUVJ010000047.1 GCA_030589605.1 Candidatus Hodarchaeota archaeon
AGATGGAATCAATTAACATATTAGGATTAATTGCATTTGAAGAACTTAAAACATCTTTCCATGATCGTACAAGTGAGGAAATAAATGCGCTCATCTTTCGAACAAAAAAGAAGGAATGTTATGTTGCTCCTGTTGGGGAGAATGTATTTTTCGTTGCAGCAGCATCACCAGGGACAGTAGGAAATGTAATGCCATTACTTGATGGTCTAAGTGCCCAAGTAACATTCCAACTAGCAAAATTGAGTAAAGGAGGAAAATAGCATGGATGCTAAACATCTCCAATTGGTAGCAGAACAAGCTGCGCGAATGGCTGGATCTTTTATGAAATTAATGTCTTTTAAAGATCTCCAAGTCTTTCAAAAAGGAAAGAGTGACTTTGTAACAAATTTCGATATGGAATCAGAGCGCTTACTTAAGAATCATATCTTAATGCACTTTCCTAATCATGTTATTCAAGCAGAGGAATCTAAAATTAATATAAAATCTCTTCCCAAAGAAGTAATATGGTTCATTGATCCCTTAGACGGCACTAAAGCATTTTTAAGAGGAAATTTTGCTTTTGTTAGTATGGCAATTGCAGCTTGGTATAAAACAGGTTTACTTGCAGGAGTTGTCTATAATGCTTTCACGGATATGTTGTATTCAGCAAGTAAAAATGGAAAAGTTCGTTTAAATGGATCAAATTTGGGTAAACCCATGTCAGCATCCCTTGATAAAGCTCGTTTAATAGTGGATTTCTCAAATAAACTACCTATGCCGTTGAAAAAAACTTTAGCGACAGCAGATTTAACTGGTCAAATTGGTCGGGCATATAGATTAGGAGGGGGCATCTCAACTCATCTTATGCTAATAGCTCAAGGTACCCTCCATGGTGGACTGTTTTGGGGTGCAGGTTATAAAGGAGAGTATTGGGATATTGGTGCTGCAGCCTTAATTCTTGAAGAATTGGGATTAAAGTTTACAAATCTGGAAGGAAATCCAATCCATCCCAAAGATAAAATATTTGATCAATTGCTTGTAGCAAGGCCAAAATTACATGCAGAAATGTTAACTTGGGTCAAAGAGTTAAAGGAAGTATAATTGTCTCAGATCAAACCAATATACTTTATTTATTATTTGAGTGAATCTAGATACTCTTGACGAATCGCCATACGTTGAATTGGACGGCCATCTTGTGAATATCCATAGTTGGAAAAGTTTTGTGAAGCCATCAGTTTTTCGTATAAGGATCTTCTCAAATCTTCTCCAAGAAAAAAATGAGTCCCAAATTCAAAGAAATCTAACTGTAATGAACCTGCAGAATTAATAAATTCCTGATAGATCCATTTCAATAGATAGTGTTCCATATCCCTTTTACGTTTAAGATGATTTTTAATGATTTCAATATGACGATCAGTAATATCGGGAATTCTTGGAAGTAAAAGATCAAGAATCCTTTCTTTAGTCATAATAATACCGAAATCTGAAGTGAAATATTCTTTCTGCTCTTTGTGTTCTTCATGCTTTTTGTGTTCTTCAAAAAGAGTGAGTATGAAATTTTCTGGTAAAAAACCGATACTATTCATGTCAATCTTAAGAATGAGGTGCTGTTGGCAAAGGTTCCAATGTTTAACCTCTCGACCGCCTCCTCCTATCTTTTCCATTGTATATTTGGTTAGTTTCAATTCTTCTAAACTTTTTAAATGATGAAGAATAGTTGGAATTTTCTTTCGCAGCATATCCGCTAATTGAGAAGCAGTAAGACCTTTAGGAGCTTCATTCATTAAGAGAAGCATTTTTCGGCGAGTAGGATCAGCCAATGCTTCAATAACCTGAATGACCTGTGATGGATCATCATAATAAGTTTCCACTAGAATAAGCTCCTAAATAGTCATTCCTTCTCTCTTTTAAAAATACTGATTTGAGGGTACATGTTTTCAAATGTATCATGAAATTTTTCCTAATAAATGAATCTTGTGACTAAAAATTTTAAGCTATCAGTATTATCTTAACGATTTGGGTTTTTAAATCCTCTGGTTTCATTTGTGCTAAATCAACTTATACTGAAGATATCATATTTTAAGCTTATTTTTATCCTTGAGTAAATTGGAGGTGTTTATTGATATTCAAGATTCTTTTTTCAATATAATTACTCCCACACCTAATATGATTCCCCCTATTAACAAGAAAAGTCCAATTATCAAACCATGAGGGGAAGAAAGACCTCCATTTTGGCTTCTATCCAAAAGAATGGTTATTATAGCAATAAATCCTGTTATAAATATTAGAATAGCAATGAGGGAAAAAATCGTTTGAAAAGATTTTGGTACATAAACATTTTGGGATGGTAATTCATCTGTTTCTGAACTTATGTCATTATCTATGTTTGACATTGTTTTCTAGCCATAAAAAAAGCTATTGATAAAGATTCAAAATACTTTAGCAATGTGATTTGTTTATCGAGGTTATTAGGTTATTATAATTAATATATTTGTATATAATTATATTTACGCGAGGTCATCAACTAGTTCGTTACCGAAGCTAATCTCCATCGTACGGGATGTAACCCTACAGCCTCTATCCTGTCAGCTTCGACAGCGTTCAGGAATGCTTTTTTCAGAATGTTATATGCACCATTCACATCGGCATTAATAATGATGCCTTGTTGGGATTTGAACAATCCTCTAGTAATTCTTCTCCCTTGATATTCATCGTGGTGTTCGATTGGTTCGTCATCCAGGAATGAACATTTACTCGAATGACTTTCTTTTTGTCTAATAACTGTTATGCCCTGTTCGGTCGCTTTATAGTCCAGTTGGTGAATTAGTTTGTAATACGGAATGGTTATAAAATTCTGAGTATTTCTTTTACCAAGATGACAGTTTTGTTTCCAATCGGGATTGTACCCGATAACAACTGTTCCAATGTCATTAAGTACACAGTACTCAATAATTTTACGAGTAGTTTTGTGAAAATAGTCATTTATTTTCTGATTGCGTTTATGAGTCAATTTTTGTATTTTTTTGCCTGTTTTTAACCTCTGTTGGTTATAGGTTGATTGAATTCTAGCTCTTTTCTTGTTATAGTATTGATTAATGGATTTTACAATCCCACCTTTAATAACAAATGGTTTAAAACCATTGTTATTGACTATAGTTATGAGGTTGCGAACTCCTAATCAATCGCAGCGATATTAACTGTATTCAGCAGTTCAGGCTTAATAATTTTTTTATAAACGATTTCTACCATATATCCTACCCCTTTCGGAATAATCCGGACTTCTCTTATGCTAGTCTTATCAGGGAGTCTCGTTTTAGCTCAAACCCGACTTTCGATGGAAATTTCAGAATTCGATTTTTTAGCTTCATTTGTTGGTTAGTAAAAACCAACATAAACTCCCCATTTTTTGGTTTGTATCTGGGGGGTTTTGGTTTCCCTTTAAATATTGATTTGTCTTTCTGCCATGATTTGATAGCGTTATAAAAGGATTTCCAGTTTCTATCAAGGATTTTCAGCACCTATTGAGCTGTCTGAGCGGATAATTGTTGATAATTATTGGAGGTTTTCATTCTATAGTACAGAGCGTTATAACGAAGCCATTTGCTGTGTCTGAATAAATCTTGACGGATTTGATAATTCCCTTCATTATAAAGGTTCTTTGCGAGATGACAAAACCAAGAAAGGTTTTTATGTGGTTGGATCCAAATTTGTTCTGTTCTTGTTACAAAAACCATCACACTTAGTCCCAAAATTTACGTGTTTACTGATTGATTACTGATACCATCAGTTAAAGACCTTTCAGAGAGAGGCCTCTTTCTAAGGTAGATCATTGTAATTCTCTTTATACATTCTTCTATTTTATTGTTTTCCCGCCCAAATTCTTTTCTGTTCTTGCTATTAGTCATCCCTCTTTTTTTCCATTTTATAACATTGATTACTTCATCCGATCATGCTTATTATCGATTTTACTCTCTCAATTATCAATACTTCTCGCTAAGTAGTCTCCTCATAATATGTTTGCTTTAGTAATCAAGCGAGTTAAACATTATAAAAAGCGAGGAATATATGATGACTACACCAACTACTCAAATCATTCAAAATTACCGTGTTAGAAATCATACAACTGAAGATATTGAACATGATGAACTAACATGCTTGGTTCAGTTTTTTGCAACGCTAGAAATATGCAAGAGTTGTGTTGCAACCGAAATTCCTAAAATTCAGTCCGCGTTTGATTCAAATCTCGATTTCAGAATCGATTTTGAACAAAAAACATTAGATATCAGTTATGGAAAAAAAGTAGTATCAGGTTGGTAATATTTCTTAGCTAACCTCTAGCTGCTTCAAATTTTTTATTCCAGTTAATACTGAGGTTGGCTAATTGCTAATGAAACAGTATTTGGAGATTGCAGAGGTTATTTTCATAATATTTGGATTGGGAAATAGCCTTGTTTTAATCTTCGGATTATTTAGAAAATCGAAGGATCCAGTAAAAAAAGGTGTCAAAGATGTTTTAAGACTTATTGGTAAGAAAAAACATCTTGAAGCGAAAGAACGACTTGATTCAATGTTACTTCATCCAAATCTAACCGAAGAAGGCATTTTGATCATAAGATCAATACGCTCACGTGTTTTATATGATCTGAAAGAATATGTTGCAGCTTATTCTGAAATATCATATGTAATGAGTAAAGATAGTGACAAACTAGAGGTAGAAAACTATATACTAAAACTTCTGTGTGAAATTCAATTAAAGAAGAAAGAAAAAGCCACAGAAACTCTTGACACAGCTTTGAAACTCTTTCCAAACCATCCTCTGTTAATGAACCTCTTAAAAACACGACCAGGAAGGTAATTATATTAGATCAATAAATGAAATAGTTACTTCCAAATCCACGGAACTTCGTACCAATGCCAAAAGAAAAAATAGTAAGAAATATTGAGCTGGAATTTCATAATTATACTCAAGAAGAAAAAGAAACATTTCTAGATTTACGAGAAAGAGCTAAATCAATCTTATATTTGTTAGAGAAAAACGGAATAAAAGCATTTGTACATGGTTCCTTAGCAAGAGGTGATATTCACCAAACATCTGATATCGATATCTATATTCCTATTCAAATTCCATCTTTTAGAATAGATCTTATGGATGAATTTGTAAATGCAGATAGACATATTATAATGGGGACTCCAAATTCGATGATTAAAGGTGTATTAGTTAAACATGAAAGGGTGTCAATAAGCTTTCCTCTTAGCTCTCCTAAAGAAAGAGAAAGTGAATTCTTTAAATTCTCTGGATTATTACATTTAGATGATCTGTCACATGAAAAGAGAGTAGCAGGAGTAAATAAGAAGCTATTTCTAATTGAACCAGGAGAAGGAGGATATTGGGTATCTTCAGTTCTTGAAAACAAAAAACGAGCAATAGAAGTATTAGGATTGTCTCAACAAATTATTGATGAACGAATAAGAGTATTGGAGAGAAGAGATGCTATCGGAAGAACTGGAATATTTATCGATTATCTTCTTTTACCTGATGAGAACTTTGAACAGGCATTGAAGAAAATCACTGATAAAAATGTACTAGTAAGAAGAAAGATGAAAAGAAATTGAAGAGAATGGATGACCGATAAAGGTCAGATAATAGCAACAGCTATATCTGTAGGAGCAACTTTAACAGTTCCTATCGTAATTTTAATTAATTTACTTCTCTAGATTGTTGATAGATAAATGAAGAGTAAAATCTTCAATAAATCTATCTTCAAATTCCTCCTCCTATTTTTTTTGTTAATGCAAATATTAAGTGTTTTTTTTTTTAAAAAAAACTGTAATCAAAATGTTATATTTGTTAATCGTTTCTATGAGGAACCATGCTGCCAAATCAAACAATTGACCGAAGGTACTTGCTGCGTAAGTATGGAGAATCTAAAATATTTTTAGTAGCAGATCTTCACCTTGGTTTTGATATTGGTATATCAAAACGCTTTGATACAAGAGATCCTCAATGGTCGTTTGAAATTATTAATAAATTGAAGATGGATATCAATAAAACAAAACCAGATTATCTAATTATATTAGGCGATTTAGAACACACAATTGACCATTCTACTACCTCACAAAATGAAAGTGAGAAGCAACTCACTAGATATAGCGATTCAAAAGAGAAGATTTACAGTTTATTTCAGAAACAAATAGTAGATATTGATGCATTAGATATTATTTTGATCAAAGGAGAGCACGATATCGCAATTGGTGATTATTTAGGAGATTCAGTTGTAAAATACCCCTCATCGGGTAAATCCCTTTTAGAAAATCAGCTTGGAGTATTACATGGCAATGTAAAACCAGAAGAAAGTCTTTTACTTTCAACAGAGATTTTTCTTGGTCATATTCATCCAACAATTGAATTCAAAGATGAACTAAATATTAGTCATAAATTACCAGTTTTCGCAAAAATTGAGTTTCTTAGGGAAGAATTGTTTAAATTATTGGGTTTTGATATAGATTTAGATGATTTGTTTGACTTTAGCTTAATTGATCTAGTTCCAATCACATTGATGCCAACATACAATGACCATCTACACATAACGAATTCTTTAATTTTAAATAATCCACGAGGAATACAGAAAAAAACAAAGCATTATCCTGAGTTGAGAAATATCCTCAAGAATTCAAAATTGACTATTAAAATGACTGATGGAATAGAAATTGGTTTTTTAGAAGATTTGATCTAATATTGTTCTTCTTCTAAGGATCACGAGGATTATTTTCAATTTTAGAGTAGTCACTATTCATCTCTATTGTTGGTTATACTGTCCTGTTTCTACCCCCAACGGGTTCCAAAAAGGGTCACCAGATACTCTGCTGACAGTGAAAGGTTGAATCAAATATCTTCAATTATCGGAATGTCTTCAATAAATTCGCATGTTAACCCAAGTCCCTCAAAATAACCACACATTGCAATACAAGCGAACTTCTCTGTTGAATAATGTGTTGCACCAATCAAGTTAATCTTGTTTTTCTCGGCAAATTCGTGTGATTTTTTAGAAAAATCATTTTTAACTGTGACTCCTGTTATATAGGTGTTAATTCCAAAGTTTAGAACCTCTTCAAGAACAAAGATTTCATTTCCACCACCAGCTGCCAAGGCAACTTTCCCATTTTTTATATCCTTTGTTCCATAATTCCAAAGTCTAACATCGTGAGCAACCACAGATTTTATATGTTCAACTAACTCATTAACTGTTTTGTAATCAGTAGATCCAATGATTCCGACATTCACAACATCAAAGTATTTACAAAATTCCGATTCTTGCCGTACACCTATTGCTTTAGCAAAATTTACAGATGTTGAATATTGACCATTC
Source organism: Candidatus Hodarchaeota archaeon (assembly GCA_030589605.1). Taxonomy (GTDB): domain Archaea; phylum Asgardarchaeota; class Heimdallarchaeia; order Hodarchaeales; family Hodarchaeaceae; genus Hodarchaeum. The sequence continues at coordinate 7,347 of JAUUVJ010000047.1, forward strand.
TTATCTAAAGGAGTATGGAGTACATAAATAGAAATTCTTCCCTTTTTCAATTGGTCTAATGACTCATTATTAATGTAAGAAAATACCTCGGGAATCCGAATATCCCACGTCATAGGATGATGCGTAAATAAAAGAGCATCAGTCACACCTGTAGCTAAAATATGATTAAGCACTTTATCACTCGGAAACACAGCTGTAAAAACAGTCTCAATCTCCGTAGAATTGTCAATATATAGTCCCATATACCTTTTCCGAAATAGTTCTGACACATATTGGTTAAACTCCATCCCACTCCAACATTTAATATCAGCATCTTTACAGCTGTCTAGATCGAAATCCTTTTCAAGTTTCTCGTATAGATCTGATGTTCTCATAACCCTTCTCCTCCTTGTAGATTTTTAAAAGTTTTCTACAATCAAATCAATTATTTTTCTAGTGATGCTTATTTTACCAGACACTGGAGGAAGATTATCAGGTGTTCAAACTAAGCTGTTTTTGGGAACTTTATCATTGTTTCAATACTGAACAGATCAGAACTAGACTATTTCTTTAATCCCAAAACTCTCTATTACGTGCAAACTCAGCTTCATGTTTGTAGATTGAAGCTAATAAATCCTCTGTATCCTTATGTGGCTCTCGTAAAATTCTAACTGCTGTTCTCGGTCCGATTCCTCTCCCTGCTAAAACGAAAGCAGCTTTTTTACCAAATGATAAGATCAGATCAGCAGATTTCTTTGCTGTATTAAGTTCTTTTTTTTCATGACGTTCAAGTTTGCGTTGAGGAACTTTAGAAACAGATCTATTAAGGAATTTTTTAATTTTAGTATTATTGGGATGAACTACAGCAATAAATCGTGAATGGCATTTCGGGCATTTAATAACCTCTTCTAGAGTTTCTACTCTTTGTGTTTTCTCGAATTTACATCCAAGTCGCATGCACACTAAGCGTATCCATGTATTTCTTATTCGTTTTTCAATTTTCTCAAGAATAATGTGTGATGGTCTTAATTTCAGCACATTCATTGAAATGGGTTGTGTTGCTGCCATGGAGAGAGGAGAATCAAATAATTTCACTTGAACTTCTTTAATTGTCAACTCTTGGGATTGGATCTTCTGAAAAAAAACAATAACAGATTCCAAATCCATGTTTTCATCGATAATTTCATTAATTGTTTCCTCTCCTATTATTGTGTTTCTATATCGGGAAACAATTAGTCTAGTCATTTTTGGTGAAATCTCAACTGGTTCCATAATTGCTCCAAAGCGTTTTGCAACATTTCTTATTCGCCAAGAAAATAAATCACTAGTACCAATTCGGTGTCGGAGTAATGGTGGAATATGACGTGTTTCTATTGATTTAATAATGTCTACTAAATCAACAGGTCTAGGTAATGAAAAGAAGATTGAATATGGATCAGATTTATATTTCACAGAAAATCCTTGTCTCGCTCCTATTATTGAAGAAAGTATCAATCCTAATGTTTCATTTCCTTTTGACCCTAAAAAAGTATGGATGACTGTTCTCCTCCCAGCTGATTCAACAATAATGGTTTTCTCAGTTGGATATATACCTAGTTTTTTCTGTTCTTTAATAAACTTCTTAATCTCGTTTTTCACTTCAGTAGAGTCAGTTGTGTTTATATCTTCTGATCCAAACAAATCTATTGTTGCTTTTGTGACTATATGGGATACTGGAATTAGTTCTCCACTCCAAGTGGGAATTGTTGCTTCTGTAACTCCTTTTACTTGCTTAACTTCAATACGATCTTCTTTTTGTGCTAAAAATTCCCATGGAATACCATTTAATACAAAAACAGCTCCTTTTTCACCTCTAGTAGTAACAAAACCATCATCAAGGGTTCCTACCTTATTTTGAGTACCAACATCAATAACTGAATATCTTCGTTTGGTTGGAATACTACTAAGATTAGAATAATAATAACGGTAAGCTTTTCTTTTTAGTTTTAATGAAATTACACCAGTATCAGGATCTTTATTTACATAAAAGAAGAAATTGTTTTTTCCATATTCAAGTATAGGAAGAAGATCATTAGCAGTGAAATCCCTGAAAGGATAGGTATTCGTTACTATTTTCAATATTTTACGAACAGAGGTTTCCCCGAAATCTAATAGTATTCCTATGATGCTATGGAAGAGAATATCTAATGCAGCTGTATGAATATGAGACGATTCAACTAATCCTGCTAAAGCCTGCTTTTTGATTAAGTATGACTCAACAAGATCCCGAGGAGTTTCAGCAATGATTATTCCTTTACTAACTTGATCAAGTTTGTGTCCAGATCGTCCTGAACGCTGAATGAGAGTTTCTATCCGGCGTGGACTCATATATTGAATAACAAGTGAAACTGATCCAATGTCAATACCTAATTCAAGAGATGACGTAGCTATAATTACTTCTAACTTACCTTCTCTAACTTCATTCTCAGCTTGAATCCTTGTTTGAGTTGATAAACTTGAATGGTGAACCTCAAAGGAAATATGATCTTCTGGATTAGCATTTTCATTGTATCTGTTGAAACGATAACCCAGGATTTCGGCTTGTTGTCGTGTGTTCGTAAAAAGGAGAACTGATCCTGATTCTTTTTTAACAATGTCAATAATACGAACAAATCTACTTGCTGCTTCTTCTGTTGTATGAAGAATCTTGGTGAGATTCTGTAAATCTTGAACTTTTTGATTTGGATATTCAATTCTAAGTTTTAATTTTTTTGAGGATGGGATTTGTACTATCCTACGATTTTTGTTCGTTGGAGCAAGGAAATCTAAAACTTCATAAGGAGAGCCTAATGTTGCAGATAACCCAATTCTTTGGATTTCATGTCCTGTTCGTGCACTTAATCTTTCAATCGCAAGAGAAAGTTGAATTCCTCTTTTCGTTTGGATTAATTCGTGTATTTCATCAATGACTACAGTTTTAACCTGTCTTAGATGTTCTCGTCCTAGAATTTTTGCAGGTAAGATTGCTTGAAATAGTTCAGGGGTAGTTATTAAGATTTGAGGGGGATTTTTTGTTTGTTTTTGTCGTTCTGATTGAGTGGTATCTCCATGTCGAACTGCAATTGAAATACCAAGTTTCTGTGCTAGTTGAGGTAGAACTCTACGAAAAATATCCCTGTTTAATGCCTTTAAAGGGGTGATTACAATAATAGAAATAGGTGATGTATTCTTATCCGTAAAAATCCGATGTAAACATGCAATCATCGTACCGAATGTCTTTCCTGAACCAGTACTAGCTACTACTAGTACATCCTCATTATTAATAATTGCTTTGAGATATTCTGACTGCCTAGGTGTTGGAGTTATACCTAATTCTGCTAATATTCCTTGAATCTTAACATCTAAGAACTTAAAAGACAAAAATCGTTATCTTCCTGTTTTCATATCATTAGATTGTGATTTGTATTATATTGGTGAATAAAATCTTCATTTTGAAACTCATGTAGAACCTTTAATAATTTATAGATTCTGGCTAATCTCGTTTAACTATCGGTTTTACCATAAAAAAAGTGCTAAAAATGATAACTAAGGCAATTAATATTAAAAACTGACCGATAAGGTAATTTATCTCAATTCATGGTGCAAATAATGCTGGTAAAATACCTGTTATCTGAAGTACTAAAAGATAGCAGAAATCAATTATTAATAGGATGATACTCAAAAGAGCCATTTTTTTAACGAAATCCATGAAAGTTACGGGATATTCTTGCTGAGAAAGAACTTGTACGCCTATTACACCTGTAACGGTACCAAATGGGGTAACATTCAGGAAAATTAGAAAATCTAGTTATTCTTTTCAAATGGGAATTAACAGGTAGTAAACAATTTTTTATGTTATTTTTTCCTTTTGAAGTTTAATTGCTAAATATACAAGTGCTAGGAATGCAATTAATGAGAATAAACAGGAGAAACCAAATATTAGTAAATATCTATTTGGATCAATTACTTTGAGAATCCCATCAAGAAATGGTCCTAGAGCAGCGATAAAATTGGCTGATAACATTACGTAACCAAAAGCTCTTCCGCGATGTTTAGAATTCCTAGCAACTAAACTATTGATAGATGGCCAAAAAAGAGCGTTAGTAACACCTAATAATATATAAAATAAAAGAAGAATGGAGCTTGATGTGCTATTGAATATTGCAAAAAGAATAAAAACTTGGATTAAAGCAGTAGCCGATAGGAGAGTTGTTTCCCCATATTTGTCACTAATAATTCCTCCTAATACTTGGCCAATAGAACCAACAAAAGTGGAAACACCTATCAAGAGCGCTGCTTTTGCGATTATCATACCCTTTTCTTCTGAAAGGAAAGGCGATAAAATAAAGCTAATCATACCTCGTGTTAGACTCATAGCAATAATGAAGAAAAATATAGTATAGAGAATGTATTTTTGGTTATTTATATTGGATTTCATTTGATTAGTTTTAAGTTGAGAGGTTTCTAGAGTTATTTTAGATGGAAATACATTTTTTGGTTCTTTTCTTCCCGTAAATATCCAAAATCCTATCATCACGAGAATTAAAGGTATTGACCAAAGTAGATAAATATCACGCCAAGAGTTTAATGAGTCTATGAAGAAGTACACAGATAAAGGCCCAAGAGAGGCACCTAAACTTCCGCCAATTCCGTGTAATGCAAGAATTTTAACATAATTCTTGGAATAGGACTTTGTTTCTGGATCTTCATATGCAGTTGAAACCCATGAAAGTCCTGGAGGATGATACACTGCTAAAGCAGTTCCTAGTAATATCATCCCAATAAGGACAATCAGAAATGAGTCTCCCCATAAACCAATTAAAAGGGATCCAATAATTGCTATTAATAAGCTTAAGGTCATCATCACTCCTCTTCGGTATCTATCAGCTAACCAACCAAAAAAAGGCGATGGTAAAGCCATAGCAAGTGTTCCAATAGTTCCTATTGATCCCAAGCCAATCCAACTCAGTTCTCCTATTGAAGGAAATATATCAGCTTCCACCAATAGTAGAATGACTGGAAAAATAAAGAATGGAATTTCAACCATGCAATGAATGATTAATGCTGTAAATAGACTTGTTTTTGGGGAAATTTTTGAAGTCTGCTCTACATTCAATCGTGAAAAGCTCCAATTTTAGGAAAAGATCGATGAATAAAAAAGATTAATCAATAAACCTTGGAGAAATAGATTAGATTATTTAGCTTTTCAACAATCTTGGAATAAACAACTATTACATTCTTTAGTTTAGCTCTAAGATGACTTAATCAATAAGACACAATAATCTACTGATAAATCCTCATTTTTCATACAATTTAAAGGATTTTGATAAAAGGTTCAATGTAAAAAATCTGCTAATCTAAGTTGTCCTCTAATGTATCTCTCTGTATTGCTAAAGCCTGAAACTGGTATATTTGATTGTGATAGTTTGTGTTTTAAAGTGATTGCATCATTAATCGCAAAACCCGAAAAACGATTATTAATCACTATAAAGATATCTCTATACGCTTTTAATAGTGAAGAAATCTTTTGAATCCAAGAATCCAATTCTTCGCTCTTATCGAGATGTACCTTTCCTAGTTCTTTGTCGAGTATCTCTTTTCTATCACCCAATAGTCTAATATAGTAGTAAGGGAGAGTTTTAATTTGAAATTCCGATCGAAGATTAAATATTGGAGTATCAACAAATGAAATATCTTTTTCTTGAAGAATTTTCTTTATCTCATTAATGAACCACGTCTTGTTTCGAAATTCTACTGTAATCATATTAGGAAAATTTGATTTACATAAATCGAGAATTCGGTTTAGATAATCAAGAGTATATTCATTTTTCTTAAATCTCGGTGGAAATTGAATTACAGTGATTTGAAATTTGTCTTCAAGACTTGCCATTCGAGAAAAGAATTTTGGGATTAATTTAGCATATCTTTTAAGCCCCTCACGAGGGGAACTGTGAGTTATTTCCCGAGGAAGCTTAGCTGCAAATTTAAAATCTTTTGGAGTATAATGATACCATCTTCGAACCATAAATTCAGTAGGAATGCGATAAAATGTGGTATTTATTTCATTTATAGAAGCATGAGATGCATAGAATTCTAATTCATTGAAAGAGTCTGTTTTCGTTTTTGGATAGAATTTTCCCCTCCAATGACTGTAAGACCAACCTGTGGTACCTATATAAATCATTATAACCCCTAACTATAAATAAGAAAAGATATTTTTTAAAATCATCTATCTCTAAAGAAGGATGCTATCTATCTAAAATTGTATTTAAAATTCAATCTTTCGAAATATAGAAAGAAAAAAAGGAAATAAAAAGAGAATCTTGGACATCAAATCATTTTTAAAGAATTGATATGCATTTCAATAGATCTGAGACTAAAATAGATTTATCTGATCTTTTATTTGCTTTTAAGCTGAATAATTTTCCATTTCGTGATTTGATAGCTTCTTCTATTGGTTTTAAAGCTTTTGATGGGAAAAATAAGTAAGTTGCAAAACCAATCACAGGTTTATTTGAAAGATCGTCTGGTAATTGAGAATTCAAGAATTCTCTAACTGGTTTTGCTGGTTTTTGTCCAAAGAGAATATATCCATGAACAGGGGTA
>JAUUVJ010000035.1 GCA_030589605.1 Candidatus Hodarchaeota archaeon
AAATTGGAACCTATATTAAAGGAGCAGCGTATTAAGCGTGATTTTTCAGGGATGATAGAAGAAGTTTTTAACATAATTAGCCAGGAGGTGGCAGTTAGTGTACCTTGTACATAGTGAAAAAAAAGAAAAAGAAAAATCATTTTTCGATACTACTGCGTTTAGATATTTCGAAATTAACATTAATGATATTAAGGCTTCTCAAGCTAGATTGCATCCTGCGATAGAAAAAGCACATAAAATGATAACTGAGGGGATTTATGACAAAAATCCTGTAACTAGGTTTTTTGAAGCTCCTTTAACTGCTATCTCCCCGGCTCATGGATTAGCATTAGGTTATTTCAATAACTTTGTTATTCGAATTTTCCCCTTTTTAAAAAAACAATGGAAAAAGCTCAGGATTGTTATACCAAACAGATTAATACATTGTACCACTCAAAGTATTGAAGTAAAACTTGTTAATCCAGAAATAATAAAAGAAGTTAGCTATAAACCTAAAAAATCTAGAGAAATTAGTCTTTATATGGTACCGAACGACCAAGAACATCTATATGATATACCTACAACCATGTATTCAATGTCAGAGTCAGTTAAGAACAGAATGTCAAGCAAAGATCTTAGTCACACCTCGGAGGAGTACAAGCAACTTGAGAGTGACGCAATTAATCAATTTAAATCCATTCTTGCTAAATTTATTGTGGATAGAGAAGTTGAACTACCTGACATAGCAGATTGGGTGGAAATATATGATTGGAATTATTTGTTTAAATAAGAGGGCTGAAAATGGACATAATAAAAAATTCCATTAGTGTTATTTAAATTAGAGTGATCTTCAAAAGCTCGAACTTTCTGTACAAAAAACGTGGATCATACTTAAATGGCTAAACATCCAACATGCTTAATAATTGGATCATTAGACGACCAAGAAAGATTAAATATTCTTGCGAATAAGATTATTGCACCAATTGTAAGAAATATGGGTTACCAGATTGAGATTCCAAGTCAGGATGATCTAAAAAGCAAATTTAATGAGATTATTTTAAAAATCGAGTTATCGAAGCTAATCATTGTAGATTTAACGGATTATTCACTAAATTCAATCTATTTATTAGCAATCAGCCAAAGTTTTGGTCATCACTGTTTAGTTGTGAGGGATAAATCTAAAGAAAAAGAGAAGATATTTGATACTGACATATTTCAAATACATGATATCGACTTTAAAAATGTTAAGACCTCTACAGAGCTATTATTTCCCTTTATAAAATATGCTAATGACAAAATTAATAGAAAATTGATTGATGAGAATATAATAACTAAAAATTTTAATGGGCCTTTAACGGGGATATCACCCGTTAATGGATTGGCTTATGGTTATTTCAATAATTTTCTACTTAAAATCCTTCCGTTTTTAATAGAAAAAAAATTAAAACTTATTATTGTCATTCCTAAAACACTTGAGCTATCAAATTCCAACTATATAAATGAAGAACTCATAAAAAGAGGAATTCTAAGAATTATTACCTTTAAATCAAAAATTATAACGCGTCCAATCACAGTATATCAATTAACTTCAAAAAGATCTTATATATTAGATATTCCAACAGCAATTAACGCAATCTCGCCATATATCCAAAAGAAATTAAGTAGAAAAAAACACTTGTTCGATTTAGATCAAAGAGAATATTTTGAGTTGGAATCTATACAGAACTTTAAATTTGCACTAGATAAGTTTATTAGAGAAAAGGAAGAGATTTCGAAAAAAAGTTATCGAAATTGGATTGAAATTCGAGACTGGGATGAAATCTTTTAAGTTTAAATTGTGATGATAATTTTAACTTATAGTTTTTAGGTGAATTATTATGACAGAAGAGCTTTTTGATCCAGAAAAACTGAAAGAACTCGATATTATATTCAAACAGTATAAATTATGTGTGGAAATGGCTAATCATATAAGTGCAAGACGTGCTACTGCTAATGGATTTTATTTAACTGCTAATACGATAATTGTAACTGGAATAAGCATCTTTATTGAATCGGATACATTATATCTAATAATATTGCCACTTATTATTGGTGTGTTATTTTGTATTTCTTGGCACTACCTTATCGATCAGTATAAGAAGTTGAATGGAGCAAAATTCCAGGTTATCAATAAAATCGAAGAAATGCTTCCTGTAAAAGCCTTTGGAGTTGAATGGCAATTATTGAAAAGCGGGAAAGAGAGGAAAATTTATTGGCCACTTACCCATATTGAAGGTAAAATTCCTCTCTTCTTAAGCAGTTTCTATTCTATCTCTATTTGTGTATATATCGTTGCTTTTTTCCTTTCAGGGAATTATCTAGGTTTAATACCTTGAACCCCTTTTTGAAAAAGAATGCAATTGATATAGTTAGAACAATTATTTTCTAGTCTAAGACTATTTTTTAGATGCTAGTAATTTTAGAAGTAAGTAAATTAAACATTATAATCCGATTTATTTTCGCAGCTTGGTAAAAATTTTTAAGGAATGAAATTATACAAAATATTGGTTTCGGGAGACAATTAACCAATGACCAAGAAATTCACCAGTTTTAGGGTTGAGAGTCTTAAATTCAGTAATTAGTATGAGAGCTTATTGAAATATGCGTTTTTCACATTTCGGATCTATTACATAATCAATCGAAAATAAAAGAGCGCAAAATCTCTCTAATATTGCTGAATGGAAACCAAATTTAATATGGTAGGTGACCAAATTTCCAGCATTAAAAACATATCGAATTTTTATTAGCCACGCATGGGATTACAACGATGAATATTATCGTTTTGAAAGATTGTTGAAACAAACCAGCTTGTTCGAATGGACAAATTACAGTGTCCCAAATCATAATCCTTTGGGAACTAAAACTGATAGAGATTTGAGAGAGGCATTAAATAGACAAATTAGACCAGTAAATATAGTTATAATTCTTGCAGGGATGTACGTTGTCCGTAGTAAATGGATTCAAATTGAAATGAATATTGCCCAATCAATGAACAAACCTATGATTGGTATTATTCCTCACGGAGGTCAAAGAACTCCCCGAGATGTTCAAGATGTTGTTAGAGTAATGATCAGATGGAATACTAGTTCAATCGTTAATGCTATAAGGCAGAATTCGATTTAATTGCTAGAAAGACTGATTAAATTTCATCAGACCTTAAAACAATTATTCTCATCTGATAAAAGTGCTTAATAGAATGGTTAAAATCTTTTTAAGTTATAGAGAGAAAGATAAGAAAAATCGGGACGATTTAGTCTCAATGATGAAAAACACAAATAATACATTATATTACATTCCGCTAACAGATAGAATAAATCTTCGAAATGAGGCTTTAAACGAAAGAAAACAAAAAATAAGAGAACATCTCAGACCGATAATCAATGAATGTCAAATATTAGCTCTCATCCTTGGAGAAACAACTCATAGTGGTCCTGTAGTAAAGTATGAATGTGAATTAGCATTATCTCAAAAAAAAGATATATTTGCTATAAGAATTCCAGGTACAACAGGAGGATTACCTAAAATTCTGAAGGATAAGAATATAAAAATCATTGATTTCAAGATAAGTGAAATTCAAGGAATTGTTGACAAACTAACAAAATGAATCGAAATAACTTAATTCTAAATTGTATACACAGATAGAACGATGTTTTATACAATATCTGAGAGTTTCAATTTTTCTTATTCTGTACATTTCCTCTTTGTACGTTTCTCTCAAGAAGTCTGATTCCACAATTGATACAAATGTAAGCAATAGGCGTCTATTTGTGGCAATTAACACAATCATTCTTCATTTTCAAAAAACATCCAATTTTTACTTAATTTTTTACCTTGTATATGTCTTACTTATCAATCCAGCCTTTGAATAACAGATTTATATATCTAGGTATATACTATTCTTTTTATGATGAAACCTTTACCCTATATGATAAAATACTATTATTTCTTAACCTACCTCGTGATACTGATAGAATTAGTAGAAAGAGATTAAATGAAGCAATTAATCCAAAAAAAGGATATTTACCAACGTATTTAAAGAATTTAAAGGATAAGAAACTAATTCATGAAAATTCTGATGGTATCAAACTTACAAGAATTGGAATTCAGAACGCAATTAAATTATTAAAAGAGAAAGGTATGAATGAATCCAATTGAAATACGTGATTAATTATATACTTCTATTCGATTGTTTAATGAATTTAAATATTCTAATATGTCCTTTTCCTATCTAAACCAGCCATGGACGATGTTCGTAGTAAAAATGAATTATTTTAAACTTTCAATTATGTTAAAACAGAGGAGAGATTAAAATAGGTGGAAAAGAGCGCTCGTTTTGTAAATTAAAATTCATTTTTTGAGTTTTTATCATTTACCTTCTTTAATCGCACCTGATGATTTTTCATAAAAGCGTGAACTTTAAGATGTTTAAAAGGAGAATGTGATCTAGAATGAAAAAATCTACCAAAATTGTTACAAAAAATGATTTGATCTATTCTACTGATAAGTTAGAGAATTTTTTAAAGGAATTTTTGAGTAAATTTAGAGCTAAATTACCACCAAAACTACCTCCATATTTCCTTTTCTCTGAACCGTGCCAAATCCATATAATTTGGTTTAAACCCTTTGATCAACAGTTCTTCTACGTAACACATTTCGAAAATTTGGAAGATGGTTTGATCTCAATCTTTTTCATTGAAAATGAAAGAGCTTATGAAATGCTACAGAATTGGACAGAATTATCTTCGTGGACAAAAAATAAAGATTCAGTTTTTGATCATTTAACGGTTGGGGAAACAGTTTTACAAGCAGTAAAAGAAATGCTTGACATACATTCAGAAAATATACCTTTTTATTGGATTTTTAACAAGAGAGAAAATCCAAAAATAACACCAATAGATCATGCATTTTTCTATACTTGGATGAATGGTTTTAGAATAGTATACGATGGATTAATTGAGCTAAATATGGAAAAATGGATCAATACTTTGTTAAAACATTTACCAAGAGAAATACCAAGTGAATTTGTTGAACAAAAGCATAATGCGTATGGTGTATCATTTTTTCCAACAATTTATCTAGGCGGATTCCCAATTAAGAGAGTTGAACATATTGTTGATAAGAACACAATCAAATTTGATAGAACTGTAATTGTAATTGAATCTACATTCCAGGGAAAAAAGTTCTGGATTTCTAAAACTGGGTACATTTATTTGGAAGGCATTGATAAGGATGAGGCGTTAGAACTATTAAATGAATTTATGGCTATCATTTTTATTAAAGAGGGGATTCCCACTGAATCGATAAAGAAATCAGAACTAGGGTCTGGAATTATCGACTATCAAAAAAGGGAAATGTCATGGAAATATCCATTATCATCAAGAAGAGAGTGGCTATATACCAAAAATATTTCTCTTAACGATTTTGGTAGAATTGAAGAAATAAATAGAGTTATCACAGTCAATTATGATATTTTATATCCTGGATACACAAGTAATAAACTATTGATATTACCAATATCTAAATTCGAAAAAATTATTGAGATGGCAAATAAATTTCCAAGCGGTTTTGGAAAAGTTCTATCCTTAATATTAGAATCCTATTCCTTTTTCAAGGGTGGTAATTATATTGGTTCTTTTTTATTGAATTGGATAATAATTGAGAGTTTGATTGTAGAAAAATGGAAAAAATATCTTAAAAGGAATTACGAGGGAGAAATTAACAGTTCAGAGAGGAGGGGGATGTGGGATAGCCCAATGTGGACAATTAGTATAATACTAAGGTCAATGCAAATATCAAATCAAATTAGATCTGATTTAGTTGACCTGATTTTAAGAACTAAAACAATTAGAAATGATCTAATTCATAAATGGTTTAGGAAGAAGGTTATACTTGAGAGACAGCAATCGAAATGTTCTTTATCTCTTACTTTATTTCTTTTTTCGCTTTTTGTAGATGAAAAATCATGGTTTGATCTTTCAAGTAAGGATTGTGAGCTTATTAATTCTATGTGAAGAATTTGGAGAAAGAAAAATTATGAAATTCTAGAACAGACAGATCTTATTCTATCGATTAAAATGAAAACATGCTGAATAGCTAAGAATTGGTTTTTATATGGATTTTTCCGATCACGATGTTAATAGACAGTATATTTTAGCTGTAATCTACAGGTTATTGATAAATATATACCCTAGTATACATTTTTCTTATCCAAACCAGCCATCGATGACATAGGGGAATAGGTTACCAAAGGATGGTTAACCTTTTGAAGAATAGTTTTCTAAAATATATGGAAAATTTCATCTAGTTTCCAATCGGCAGAGAACATCCTGCGGGGTAACTATCGGATTGGATTACTAGACATCAAGGGTTGAATGAACGTTCCGCTGGGATTAGTAATTACCTTGATGATTTTCCTCCCTAATCTTTCCCTAATTTAGAACTTAAATAGGTTATTACATTAAAAACACATAATTTATTATAAAAACATAATGAATTATTATAGATAAGGAGATACCTAATTAAGACCAAGCAAATATTATTACTAAAAATCAAACATGGGAAATGATTTTGAAAAAAGGAGAACGAGATTATCCTGAAAATGGTTTATCAACATTTTTAGAAAACGATCAGATTTTAACTCTAATAAAACAGTTTTTAGAAAGAGGAGAAACCTCATTCTTTGATTTTAAAAGTGAAAGATTAAAAACAAAGGATCTTGCTAAGATAATATGCGCAATGGCAAATACTAATGCAGGCATTGTTATCTTAGGTGTGGAAGAAAATAGTCAGAAACCCTTGAAAGGAGTAAGTGATATTAAAGGATGGAAGAAAAAAATTAACCAGATTGCCACAAACTCATTTGGAATCTCAATTGATCTAAAATGTGAGATAATTCAATTTCAAGGAATATCCAATCCTTTTATCCTTATCCATGTTCCTTTATGTTCAAAAGAAATATGGTATAATGGAAGGTTTTATTATAGAAGAAATGACGAAACAACTTTTTTTGGTGGAGATGTTCAAAAGGCAATAAAACAACAACAGGATGAAAAAATAAAAAAAATCTTAGGTTTCTCTGCAATACACCAAGTATTATTTACTTTCATAAAATGGAATGAGAACTCTGAGGATGATATTAAAAAGATTGAAAAATATATTGAATTAGAAAGTCTGTCAGAGGATGTAATTCCTAAAGAAATTGCTTTAATAGTATCTAGCTGGAATCTATTAAAGTTGAAAGTATTATCTAATAAAATGGAAAAGAAAACCAATCTACTAAAAAAATTAGTTCAATTATCAGACATATCTTTCATTTTACATCTGATTTTTATCTTAGGAATTTGGTTTATCATTAATGTATCTAGATCTTTGATTCTTGGATTCTATGCTGGTGTTAAGGTTAATGATCTATTTATGTTATCATTTCTTTATCTTTTTATTGCTACAGTTTTTTATTTAATATACTCAAGATATAGAAACCAAGTAGAAGAAGAAAAATATGATAAAATAATAAGTCCATTTCGATTTCCAGATATTAACAAAATAAATGAGCTAATACTAGGACAAAAGTATGAACAACTCAACAATGAGATTGCTAGAATTGTTGCTCATATGAAATTTCATATCATGACAAAATATTTCGAAACAAATAGATCTTTAGAAATAGGATATGATTCAAATTTTGATCCATATTATCCATCTAAAAGGTATAGAAAATGGCTTGAAAAAATGGATACTTCCCTCAGTAGTGAAATTTCTTATGAAATAATTTTAAAATCACGTGTTTTTAACATTGCTTTCTTCTTCTCCAAATATCCAAATAAAATTAAAATCGTATCTGATATTCTTGGAATTTCTCAAGATGAGGTACAAAATTGTTTAGATTTATCTCCTAATGAAAAAAAGATGATCTTAAAATATGATAGATATTATTATTTGTTTAATTTAGACCTCATCCTTAAATCAAATAATATCGAAGTTTTTTGGGAAGAAACCCAAGTCCAATTTTCTGGATTCTTGGTTGGGGAACGTGTTAAAATAATTGATACATAATTATTCATTAATAGAATTGGGAATGACTTCAAAATGATAAATAAATGATAAATTATAGAGAGGAGATTTAAAATGGGTATTGAAGAAGGTTACAGTTTAGCAAGTACAAATATTCTATCTGAAATAACAGATATTTGGAGAGATGTAATTAGAAATACTTCTGATGTAGAAAATAAGTTAGGAATTATTAATAAAAAGCTTATTGAGATGGAAAAAGTTTTTAATTATCGTAAAGTTGAGATTCGCAAAATATTCACTGATTCAGGTTTCCCTCATCCACCAAAGGATAAAACAGACAAGTTTAAACAAACAGAAATAGAGATTAGAAAAGTAATTATTGATAAAATAAGAAAATCTTATCCAATTAATAAAAATAAGATCTTTCAACGAGAATTAATAAAGTTAAAATGGTCTGAAGAGATTGTAGAGGAATTATTATATTCAGAAACTTCACTAATAAACTCTGATGAAGATAAATTATCTAAAATAAGAAAAGGAGAACGTATTCATCATAATCTGACTTCTGCAGTATTAAATAATTATTTATTACAACAGAACCTAGTTAACCTTATGGGAGTGCCTACTATGCCAACAATGTCTAAGATAATTAAACTTCCTGCAAAATATTTTTTGAAGGAATCAGAAAAATCAATCCAAAAAGGTGAATATCTGTTTTCCTTAATCTTTTTAAGAATAGCACTTGAATTATGCTTTCATGAAGCATTTGATATTGAAAAATATCAAAATTTAATGAATTATGATTG
The DNA here is from genome assembly GCA_030589605.1 of Candidatus Hodarchaeota archaeon. GTDB lineage: Archaea > Asgardarchaeota > Heimdallarchaeia > Hodarchaeales > Hodarchaeaceae > Hodarchaeum. The sequence continues at coordinate 8,835 of JAUUVJ010000035.1, forward strand.
GAAACAAACTCCCTATTTTGGCGAAATCCTAAAAGGAATTGAAAATAATGGAATTGAACTACCTATTGATAGAAATAATCTAGCAGATATCTATTTCTTTCTCAGTAAATCAATTCATACAGGTTATAGAGAAGAATTTTTTGTTATTAACATATTGAATCAATTTATAACTCAATTAATAGAGATTATTCTAGCAAAAGAATATTTAGAAGAGCAAAAAGTCGCTTTAGTTAAGTATCTGAATGAATCCAACTAATTAAAAATAATTCCTTAACAAGTTGATTTTTTATGGTATATACTTCAGTATATAATTTTGTAATTTAACCCAGCCTTCTACGAAGTTGATGAAGAAGGCACAATTTTCTGCTCTAACACTACAATCAATACATGAATCCCGTAACAAGTGATTTCTTGGTTCAGATAGTGTCTTCCATTATAGAAAAATCACAAGTATCACATCCAACTCGAATACTGATTCCTGTAGGTTCAGGATCATCAGGTGTATCCCCATATCCTATAGACGTTTCTTCAATCATACCATCGCAGACTGGGCATTTATATAATTCTATATTGGCATGATAAGATCCCTCAAGAAGGCTAATATACCTAAGTAATTGAATTATCTTCTCGAAACTTGGTTGTGTTAACTCAGTGATATGTATAAGTTGTTCCATTATTTTTCTTACCTCCTCGATTCTTTTTGGTAACTCATGATAATCAAATAAGTCCGTAAATAAATAATTGTCTTTAACAATTCGGGGGGTGACTTTATCACCTATTTCTAGGTAGATAAATCCTGCCTGCCAAATATAATTCTCAATAACTCCGTTAAATGTGAGAGCTGCTTGATAACTTGCTAAATTCTGGATATATGTATCGAGAATTTCTGGAAGCCATTCTGAAAAAGATTTGATACTGCTTACACATTTCTTAATTTGATCTATGGTAGGGGCCTTCTTTGTAGGATTGTGTGCAAAGATATTTCTAAATCCCGAAATCTCATTTATGATCTGATTCCATCTCTGAAATGCTGCATTTGGGGTGTATTTCTCGAGTCTTTCACGAATTTCATTCCAACTTTGTCTAAGATTTGCATAATTCAGCTTACTTTGATCAATTTCGCAAGAGTTTGCTGCTGCGATCAAAAAGTACCAATAACAGTCATATATAGGAATATATGTAAACCTAATATCATATGCATCTGGATCAATCAATAATTCCGTAACTTTATTCGTTGCGCCTTCAATAAAATCTTTTAAACTCAATTTATCCGATCATCCTTCCTTTTGTTGTAATGAGACTTAGAAGAGGACTTATTAAACTCTCCCATCTCGTACTGAATAGGAATGTAAAAGAGTGATTATTTCTCAACATTTAAGTAACAGAAGAACCAGATACAGTTTAAATCTGATTACTCAAACCTGAAGGATACAAGTCTATTTCTTCTTCCTGGTTCTTGGTAATAGATCTGCGCTTCGTCTAATAGTTCGTAGAGCTGCCTTCTCCATTCAACTCTTTCTTCCCTATCGTCCGTTATTGGTGGTACTACAAAAAAACCCGTTGAATTTTTTATAGCAGTCATTTTAACTAACTCTATAGAATTGGATACCAATGTCCAAACGTCAGCCTCTTGATATCTGGTTTCAATTCCGTGAGGGGGATCAATTAGGAAACGATCATACTTTTCATTCTGTACTGCTTCCTTACAGGTTTTTAGGTTCATTAAATTCAAGTTTATTGCTTTATAATTGTCTTTAATATTCTCATAGAGCCATGGATGATGGCCTATAAGTTTTAAAGTATTATAGGGGTCAATGTGACCTTGACTGATATCCGATTGTAATCCTTCACCCATCATTTCTTTTCTTCTTTCTTCACGGTAAAAATTCGTGAACCCCCTGTAATCTCCTTCACGGATCATTTGCATTGCCTTGCTCTTATAATCAAACACTTCTCCTTGTCCTTCTCGATAATGAAAATCAATAACGGTGGTTGTAGCTCCTAAAAAGGATGAAATCCAAGATACTATCGGGATGTTACCAAATATCTCCAGTAATTCGACACCAGGAGATATATTCGACTGGAGAATCACATTTTTTATGGTTCTCTTACCCATACGAAAACGGAAACGACAAGTCGCTGCAAAGTGTGCCCATGTGTTTAAAAAAGAGAGAATAAATTCGATTAAAAACGAAATCACTTTTTCATTATTGCGTTGATCGTATGCTGACCATAAAATTAACTGTGGAATTCGATAGTATGTAAGTTTCTTTAAAATTCCGTATTGTTTAGATCTTTCAGAAAATAACTCCTTTAGTTCACGCTCCCATGTATGATTGAGAAATAGGTTTCTTTGTAATAGATTTAGATCATTTGTGTTCGAATCCTTTTGCATTTGTGGAAACTGAAATTCTTTAATTTTGCTTAATCGTTCTTCGACATTATTGGTATTCTTTATATACCACAATAGTTGATTATCGAGTTGGATTAACCTGATAAACTCTAGATCCCCTGATCTAATTATTAAATCAATGAGATATTCATAAACTTCGATTATTTTATCTTAATACTGGCGGATATTCCCCCAAGTTTGAACTGCTTCAAATAACCATGCTACAGTCTGTTGGATGAATTCAATACTGGAGAGGAAGGATAATTTGTTTTTTTGTAAATCTAAAATCTTCTCGTAATCCAGTTCATCTAATTGTATAAACTCCTTCCAATATTCCTTTTCTTTGAAACAATAATCAAGTAATGAATTTACTAACCCCCTCAATCTCGCATCATCCAAGTCTCTATTCATACTGTTTATTCGTCTGAGCTGTCCCGATATATTTTCTTCATCCCATCTTTTTAGAAATTTAGACCGATCATCCTTCAATATTTGAAAATTAATAAGAAAATCCTTCACCACCTAGCTGAAGTTAAGACTCTAGTATTGAAATCACTCATTTTTCTTCATTCATTTAATTCTATTTAAATAATCAACAAACCTTCTTTTATATGTGATTTGTAGTTTTATTTCATTTGAGGTAAAATCCGAATCTTTTCTGATCTGTAATTTTGGAATCACTTGGATTTGAATCAGAAAATAAATGATATTATGAAATAACAATTAAACAAGAAAAAAATAGATTTATGATAATGATGTTTTCAAGAAGTACGGGGTACGTTTAACAGTATATACCCTAGTATATACTTTTGCAATCTAAACCAGCTTTTGCAACATCATAAATTAACAAGGAAAAACAAATTCAATCCATAGCCTAGCAAATTATAATATCGGTATTTTTTTTTAAAAGCGTAATTTTCCCTTTTTTGCTGATTCGATATATTTCAAGGTCAATTCTTTGGCTGCGTACTTGAGAGAAGAAATTGTTTCTTGGGAGATTCTTTCTTTAGTTTTCATGTTACCTAAGATTGTCTCACAACTTTTTGCAATTGTACGATAAGCCTCTTTCCATTCATTGTACACTCCAAATCTCAGTTTCAGATTTACTCGAAAAATGGTTGATATGTGTAAGTAATCTATAGAAATCTCCGTAATGTGATTTATTAATCTCTTTTCAATTTCGCTTATTTCAGTATTCATTAATTCTAGAGTTTTTTGGTCTTGAAACGGAGAAGAATTCCATCTCTCAATCAAGTAATCTATTTTTTCATATTTTTTCATTACATCTAATAAATCAGAGAAGATTCTCGTTTTTATTTCTCTAGATTCTCGTTTTTTGTCAAATAAATACGACGCGAAATAAACAGTTATTATTAAAGTTAAAAAGGTTACAATTGTTTGAAAAAGAGTGTCATCACTTACTTGTAATCCGAAAATTTCCATAAATTTTTATTCCTCCTTTTAAGAATCATATCATTATGATCATGACATTTTTTAAGGTTTTACAAAATGGAATTTCTTCATAAAGAAAATTGGAATTAGGGAGAATATCCAAATAATTGGTATATACTACAGTATATACATTTGTAACCTAAACCAGCCTTTTACGAAGTTGAAGCATACTTCTTCGTAAATTCCCATATTGGCTCAATAATTCTAGATTTATTCGCATCAATGTCGTGGAGTAATTTTTACTTACGTAAATATAGGGTTGATCAGAAGATTAGAAAAACTCATAGTTTTTGTGATTAACAAAAATTCTCTCAGAAGCGGTAGCTGAAATATTCACTCCGATTTCTGGTTGTATTATGAATTAAACGAAAAATCTTGAGTAACATAAATTGAATTATTTACCTGAGAATAACTTGTTAGTCGATCTTGAAGTAAATAAAAATCAATTAAGCCTGAATGGCAATAAAGTACCAAGTAGCTTCATTTACTCCATAAGTTAGATTATGATGTGTTATGAACTCTTAGGTTTACAATCTAGGTGAATCTGTAAAAAAAGGGGGAAAATAAAGATCATAGATAAATAATCTTTTTTTATTTAGGACCTTGCGGGTCTACGCTTTCTGTAACATTCTTGGCAGTAAACTGGTCTAGTTCCATCAGGTTTGAAGGGAACTTCAGTTTCATTTCCACAATCAGCACAAGTTACTTTATGCATTTCTCGTGGTCCACGACTGTTTGAATTTCCGTAACTCATTATTATCACATAGATTTTTTGTTTAGTTTTCAAGCAGAAGAACCAGAAATCTCTGCTTTACGTTGCAATAATAGAATCTCAACAATTAAAATGAATAAAAATCAATAATAAAAGTAAAAATAATACAATTGAAAAACTAGCATATAAAATCGAATTCTAGATAAATGAAAACCATATTAACCAGCATAACGAACACTTTATAAGGTTATAGCTGAAGAAAAACGCCTCTTTGGCATTTTTTTTGATAAAACCAATTTTAGAATGATTTATTTAGTAAATTTTGACATCTTATATACTTCGGTATATACTTTTGTAATCTAAACCAGCCTTTTACGACATAAATTAGAATAATTAATAATTTTAAGATTTTTATTCTATTTACATGAGGCATTGAATACTCAATTTAAGTAAGATTTATTGATCAAATACCTATGATTTATAAATAAAAGAGAGAGGGTTCTATCAAGATTAACGATAATTTACACAAATAATTCATAGGAGAGTTTTTATAGATTATATAAGGTGTTTATATGAAAATTTATCTTGATGTGTGTTGTTTAAACCGGCCGTTTGATGATCACACTCAAGATAAGATTCGCTTGGAATCGGAGGCAATAATTACTATATTATCACACATCTCTGAGAAGAAATGGGAAATGATAGGCAGTGACATTATAGATTTTGAAATTTCCCAAATTCCAGATCCAGATCGCATGAAAAAAGTACTCCAATTGGTAAATCTCAAAGCAGAAAAAGTGACTCTCACTGATAATGTTGTTAATCGTTCAAAAAAGATTCAAGAATACACTATCAAGTTACTAGATGCATTACACTTAGCCTGTGCTGAAGAAGGAAAAGCGGAAGTATTTCTTACAACAGATCAAAATCTGATAAAAAAATCTACCAAAAATCTTGAAAAAATCAAAGTTAAAGTCAAAAATCCATTGAATTGGATAATGGAGGTAATATAAATGACCGTATTGAGTCAAAATGAGATTCGTAAAAAAGGAATTGAAGCTCTAGCTGAAGCATTGGGCCCTGTTGGAATGATTCGGTTTCTTCAACAATTTGATACTGGAAAGGGAAGTTACACCGATGAAAGAAGTCAATGGTTAGATGACCTAACCATTGATGATGTGATCACAAAGATTAGATCTAAGAAACAGAACTAACTATATTTATCATTTAGGCATTAGAATCAAATTATAAATTCTCTATAGCCATTTTAGTTTTAGATGGCTGGTTTGACGACATTGATTTAACTATATTAGTAGATAAATGGGATAACTTAATCAGATACAAAGGCTGTTTAAGTAAAAAAATCGAATTTTTCTATCTATTTTTTGAATAAATAAATTTTTGATTCTAAACAGGTGTTAATCCAGCCATAGACGACGTTTCCATTAATGTCTTCAATGTACTGAACTCAGAACTTTCATTAAAAAAAAAGGAAAAAAAAGAAAAAGGTTCCCAATACATGGACAATTTGTATTAGTAGCAGAAATTACCAACCAAGGGCTTTCTTGACTCCTTCTCCATAGGCAGGGTCTACCTTATCAAAGTGCTCCAATTGTCGTTTAATGATGTATTCAGGAACTCCTGCCATGGATGCAGCGATGATCCTAAATAACCTTGCTTTCTGCTGATCATTGAAAAGATTGAAGAGAGCTCGTGGTTGGCCATAATCATCATTACCCTCACGGTGATCGTATCGATCAGCATCACCTGAGATCTTGAGTGGTGGTTCTGCATACCTAGAGTTCTCTTTGGGGCCTCCGAAGGAATTAGGTTCGTAGTAAGCATCTGGATTCTCCTTAAAATTATCGAAGAATCTCATGTG
>JAUUVJ010000055.1 GCA_030589605.1 Candidatus Hodarchaeota archaeon
ATGCCATTTCTGGAATGATATGACCAGTTGCAAGGCCAATTGAGCCAGCTAAGTAAGTAACAGTATGTCCCATCTCTTCTAGAACTAGTTTCCATTTGTCCATTTCAAGAGAAACACCATCCAATTCTCCTACTCTGAAATGTACCATTGCGATATTCATTATAGATCTCTTCTAATTCGTTATTTTATTAAACAGATTTGTGTGAAATTTCTAAATTAATACTAATGACCAAAACGGGGAGTTAGGAAGGTCATGATCCGACAATAATATGGAAGGTAAGGAACAAGAAGATAAGTTCGAACATTCGACTAAAAATGTTTTCGTTAACCATCTTGTTCGGTTATAGTCTTGGAATAACCTTTCTTTTAATTGTTTTGCATAACGTTCAAGATATCTATCAGACATATCATGATTATCAAGTTAGAGTTCATTTTCAAAAAAATTGGTCTTTTTTTCTTCAGGTATGATCCTATTAACTATAGTATTAGTTTCTATTGCCATTGTATGGAGATTAAAGCTAAAGAAATAATCTAAAGATACTTGAATGGACTTTAGCATTGTATATTGTATTATACGTCGTCTCGTCGTATTTACCACCAGTTTGGAAAATAAATTCGAAATGGGAGGTCTTATGTACAAAAAATGGTTACCAGAAAATACACATAAAATATAACATTGAAAAAAACCGCCTTGTCAAATCATCTGACGAAATTGGTTCATGCAGGATTAATTCTAAAACCAGATCATAATAAATACCAATTAACCCCTGATGGAGAATTATTTATTCGAACATTAGAAACAACTTATAAAAAATCAAAAATGAGGGAGAAAAAAGGAACTGAAGTCATTCAAAGAAGACAATTCTCTGAATCATTTGTAGAATCTTTTTTCGGTTAGAATGCGGTAATTTCATTTTAGTATCATTTTTCTTCCGTCATTATTTCTGATAATCTATTTGCTTTTTTTAGGACATAAAGGGATTCAACAGTAACAAACTCATTATGTTTCTTTTTTCCTGAAACTCCCCAATCAGCATAACTCCCTCTTGTAACAAGTTCCGTTGTGGTTTTTGTTATCCTCCGTTCTAATGGAAATCCTCCATTTGTTAGTTTTTTTGATATTAATAATTTTAATGCATCATTGCATCTTTCATCATGAATTAAATCAACATCAGCCATGATTTTAAGCGTTGTTAAAATATTATAATTGAAAAAATTAGGATAAGATAATAGAGTGAAATTCTTATGGATTACTTTTCCTGTTGCATGAGATTTGTATAGTTTTCGTTTTAATAATACTTCAGCAGCTCTATTTGAGACATTTAGAGCTGTTTTATCATTTTTAAGTTTCCCATAGTAATTTAATGCAAAAACAGGAATAAAAGTTTCAATAAGGGACGATTTTTTAGCAGCTTCTCGTTTATCACAATTCCATCCGTCATCAGGCCATTGCCATTCGATCAACCGTTGAACCAAAGTATCTGTTCGCTCATCAGCAATTCCAAGTTTTAACGTAAACCAGATTACGTAAGCTTCTTGGCTAGCACATCTACGAAATCTATTTTCTTGACCTGGTATTAAATATGATCTAGGAAACTTAAGATGTTTATCTTCTAATAACCAGTCATACACCTGATCCCTGATTGGATGTAAAAAAGGAAAACCTTGAGGGTAATCAATGTGGGCTAAACTTACAAGAGTCCACATAGGCCCTTGCCATTTTTTATAAGGATTAGTATGAATGGTTCCATCTTTTTGGAGAGTCGAGAGCAAGGCTGTTGCCATCGGTGAGGTTTTTATTTCTTCTTCTAATTTTTTAATTCCGATGGATTCCGTTGGTTCATCCAATAGCATAATTTGAGTTTTATATCGGATTGTTGGATTAATTGAATTTAATAATTCCTTAATAATAGGTAATTTCTCTAATTTTGACTTCAAGATATTTTTCCTCTGATCAGAGACAATTTTATAAATTCACTATAAATTAAAATAGATGTTGGAAGAAAGAGAAGATTATCAATGCTACTTATTCTTACTCGTAGACACCGAAAAAAGAATTGATAAATTCTCAAGTATCTCAATACTTTTAAAAATCAATTTTTTCGTTTCTGGGTGATTGTCTTTTTATATAAATTAGCTAATTCATCTATATCATATTCATCAAGGAATTCTTTTTGCTCTTTATCAAGTTTAGTTGAAATTTTATCTGATAAACTAGAATCAGAAGTAGAAATATCTAGCAATGTTCGTAGTTTTTCATATCTACCACTTGTAATTAGTTTAGAGCTATTCATCATTGCGAGACCACTTTCAGTAATCTTCCATACTTGAGAGGATTTGAGATATTCAACCTCACCTTCAGCTAATAGTTTACGGAGAATAACCATAATTTTATCTCGATTAAACTTTATTTGTCCTGTACGTGAGATGATTTCAAGTTGTCCTAATATGGATAATAAAGGAAGGCCTTGTGGTTTAGTATTGAGCATATCAAGAATGTAAATCATGAAAAATCTTGAGACTTGATCTTGGATCGGAAATGTCCCTTCAGTTAAACGTTCATTTATCCAAGAAAGCACCTGACTAAAATCATGAGGTTGTTTAGCTGTACTAGAGAAAACTTTATGGGGACGATCATATCTGTTGAGTAGATCCAATGGTTCGATAATGATTGAAGGATGGACTTGAGCAATATCAGTTTTATGAAAAAGAACTACCAAGGGTTTAGCCACCGATTGAGGATGATTCAGGATTTTAGCAAATTCACTCCTGACCATCGGAAAACTTCTTTCATCGCTACCATCGATCACAAAAATAATTGCGTCAACATGCTCAATTAATTGCGAAACAAACTTACTAACCTCTTTCCTTCCCCCAATCTCCACTATAGTGAATATCAAGTTCTTCGTAATTCTAATCTCATATGTATTTTGAGCTGTGGACGGTAAACCTGAAGTAAAGATTCCTTTTTGAAAAGAAGTGATGAGGGTAGACTTCCCGCTTTTTTCTAACCCATACAGCAGGATTCGAACTTGAGTTGGCAGTTTTTATCCCCTTTTTCAATTCATAATAGTGGTCAATTTGATAACTTTGTTGATGTTTTTATAGTTTTTATCTTTTCTTAAAAGTTTTTCATCTTCATATAATGGTATTTCTCAATGTAGAGGCAGGGTGTTTAATTAATCCTCTTTGAGGAAGAAAAGAAGTCCTTTCTTCAGAGAAAAATCCATAAATGGCATAGTAGAATAAAATAATTGATCTTTTTCTTGAACAAATAATCGGACTTCTTCAAATTCCTTCAGATCATATAATCGGGTGATTTGAGTCAGAATATCTAGAATAGCAGTCTTAGTTGGGGTTCCAAGAACATTTCCAACCAATCGATCTTCATACTGGTTGATGAAGGACACTAAAGACTTATCCTCAGAATGAAGAAATATCCCCTTATTGTCTTGTCGTAAATGATCAATTAATGAGAGAGACAGTGGAAAAAATTCCCAATGGCAGTTATACCAAATAACTTCGCTCTTCTCTAATAAATAGAGGATTTCTGTATTAGAAAGTTCAGAGCTGTGGGATGGGTTTCGTTCAAGAGATGGTAGTTGTGTACAATCAATGAAGGCTGCTGGCCATTGTGCAACTTGAGTAAATCCACTTTTAAGGGCAATTTGGGTTGATTTCTCATTTTGTAATCCAGTGACATAACCAATTTGGGAGATTTGGTTTGATTTGAGATATTGAATCGCTTTTACAGTCAAACTAGTTCCTAATCCTTGATTATGGACATCAGCTCTTACTCGTAAGGATTCAAGATAACCTATTCTGGTTCCATTGAAAGTGTAAATAATCGCATTGATACAACCAAGGATCTCATGAGAATCATCTTCTACAACTAAAAAATGACTTTTAGGATCATCAAGTATCTCAAGAAAAAAATCGATGAGATAATCATGGGACCACACACTTGCTGATAACGATTTAATATGTGAATAATCAGTAAGCTGGGCTACCCGAAAAACAAGTTCTTTCACTAGCAATCCCTTGAGTAAAGGGGTACAGTGGATTGATTTTTATATTTGATGACAAATCTGAAAGATTCTAAATGTTTACTAAATTTATTCCTGAAGATTTTGTTTTTCCGCTTCCTTTACCTTCCTCTTTACATAGTAGTACATAACAAAACTGAAGATCACAAGAAAAGGGAATACAATAAAAAAAGGAAGGTTTGGAATTATAACAATGAGAGCAAAGAACCCTAAAAAGAGAAATATTACAATCATTTCATGGTTATACGCCCATTTGATTATCTGTGGTCCAAAAATACTGAAAATGTCCAAATTATCTTGAAAGCTCATTCTTTCTTCAATGGCTTTAGTAACAGCAGGATCAGACTTCGAATCCTCACCAAATCTATTTCGAAGTATTTTTTTGGCTGTAGCTTGTACATCATCGTTGGTGTGAGATGCAAAAAATCTAAATCTGTAACGAGATTTATTTGATAGATTTGGTAGTTGCTCAAGATTATTAAGTAAATGAACTATTCTTCCTGTTAATAAGCTATTTTTTAGTTCATCTAGTTCGGTCAGGATTTCTGTTTCTTTTTCAATGCTAGATAAAGAGGGAGATATACTTGTTTGGGTTTCAGCTATTGATTCTATATCTTTTCTTTCTGTTACTTGCTGAATAGGTTTATTATCTTGAGAGAGATTTCCTCCTCACTTGGGACAGTATGAAAAACTTGTCGATATTCTTTCTCCACATGTTTCGCATAAAATATGTGATTTCATTCATAAACTCCTTCTAAAAAGCATCCATACTCTTTCAAACATATAAGGTTATTTATGAAGTATCAGGTTAGTGCGGATTCAAAACTAGATCTAGACCAAATAGAACTAAATATTAAATCTAAAATAGAATTTTTATCTTTTTTCTAAGACTTTATGGAATCTAACTTCTAAAAAAGGTTTCAGACCAACAGATTTTTTAATGGAACTAGTTAAAAAAAGGATTAAGTTGTTTTTGAAATTAGCAGAATTAATATTTCTTAAAAATAGAGGAATTTACAACTAATTTCGGAAATCTACTGCGATAGTGGCGCGATAGATAAATTAATAACTCACGATTATTTCCCCTATTTTCAAATTACCTTAATGTGAATATTATGACCCCTTCTAAAGTATATTTTGGATCTATAATGCATGGAGCCAGTAATCGTCACGCTTCATTCCCAAACAAACTTAATAAGATTATTGAACAATTAGATTTCTCTACTATAGAGAAAAACGACAAAGTGGCCGTGAAAATGCACCTTGGTTTTGAAGATGGTTATCAAACCATTCCTGTTTTCTTCATCCGTCGTATAGTGAAAAAAATTAAAGAAGCAGGAGGATGGCCTTTCGTTACAGATAACCCAACTGCAGTCTATAACGCAGTAGACCGTGGATACACCGCAGAAACATGTGGATGTCCTCTTATCCCGATTTCTGGAGTTAAAGATGGTTATGTCACATCTAAAGAAGTCAATTTTCATAATGTCGATACGCTGGAAATGGCGGGGGTTTTGAAAGATGCTGATGTTTTAGTTGATGTCAGTCATGTTAAAGGACATAATTCCTGTGGATTTGGCGGAGCAATCAAGAATATCGCAATCGGAGGATTTGCAGCTAAAACAAGATGGAATAAAATCCATGGTATCGAAGCCTCCATCCCTTATTGGGATGCAGATAAATGTACCCCTGAACATGCGAAAAAATTAGTGGAATCCTGTCCGTATAAACAATTAAAGTATGATGAAGAAAAACACAAATTGAACCTACCATTTGGTATGTGTAATCAATGTGACGAATGTTTAGATGCTGATAAAGATGTTGGATGTTTAGAATATAGACAAGAACATTTTGCGTTATTCCAAGAACTAATGGCTATTTCAACTAAAAATGTGCTAGATACATTTGATGAAAATAAACGCTTCTATCTGAATTTTCTGATCGACATCATGCCCTGGTGTGACTGCTGGGGAATACCCTTTCCGACAGTAGTACATGATATCGGTGTCTTAGGAAGTCGGGACATCGTAGCTATTGAACAAGCATCACTAGATTTGATTGCAAAAGAAGGATTAATTGAAAAAAATATTCCTCCTTACTATAAACATGCAAACTTAGATCCAAAAGCCGATCTACATCCATTTCAACGTCTTCAGGGACGATTCAAAAACCCCTATTTAGCAGTTGAATATGCAGAGAAACTGGGTTTAGGAACACGTCAGTATGAATTAGTAGAACTTTTATCTGTGGAAGAAACTAGTAAAATGGACCCTCCCAAAGGCGTTTCCGAACGAGCACCTTCCTTTTACTAGTGGTCTCTTTTTATTAATTTAATCAATCACTCTAGAAGAGTTTTTTAGTAGATAAATCTAGAACTTGCTTGGAAAGGGATCTAATCAACGGATGATTCTCTTTAAATGAGTAAAAGACGTTCTAACTAATAACTATTGGCATCTTTTTTTTTTTTTTTATTCTAAAATCCTTCAATTGATAGTTCCAAATGTCTAAAATAGTTAGCGCCCAACAATTTCACATTTTTGTTTGATTAACTGATGAAACCATTTTTGCAGCTCACGACGCTCTTTTCGTTCTTCCCAAATAGGATTTCCTCTTAAATCAAGGATTTTGAGATTTTTAAGATTTTTGAGAGAGGATGGAAGGGAAATAAGACGGTTATGGTTTAATATCAGGATTTCCAAGTTTCGAAGTTTACCCAAAGATTTAGGTAATCGTTTTAACTTGTTTTTAGATAGATTTAGAATTTTGATCTCGTTTAAATTGTCAATATCGCTATCCAAGCTTTCAATGTAATTATTCTCTAAAGTTAAACCCTGCAAAGTTGTAAGTGAGAGTAGTTCTTGGGAAAGGTGTTCTAATTGATTTTGTGCCAAATTAATTATTTTAACCAAATTCAGGTTTTGAATAGAGCGAGGTAGAGAAGCTAGTATTAGATTCTCTAATCCTAATGCTAAAATTCCTTCTGATGAAGAAAAAAATCCAAGGGAAAAATCTTTTAGTAGTTTAAGCGTGATAATATCGAGATCTGTTTTAGTAAAAGGAATTTTTTGACCTATGATGCCTTCAATCTCTTCTAAAAAAACTACAGCACTAGTAGGTAACTCAATATCCGAATAATAACTTTTTATTGGAGTTTCGTAGACCTCACAACCTCCATTTCGTAGGCTATCTATCCAACGTTGTAACTTTTTGCTTCGAGACTGTGGATCCCAACAAGGATTCTTTTGTAAATCCAGCTTCTTGAGTTGAAGTTGAGAGAGAGAAATAGGTATTTTTTTTAGGTGATTATCATTTAATAACAAAGTCTGAAGTGAAGAAATTCCTCCTAAAGTAGCAGGCAGGTCTTTTAACAGGTTAAAACCAAGATCCAGCTCCTTTAATAGTTTCAAATTTCCCAGTTCATCTGGTAATTTTGTTAATCTGTTACTTCGAAGGTATAATTTCTCAAGTTCCACTAATTCAGCAATTTTCTCAGGTAGCCTCCTTAGGTTATAGCGATAAAGGTTCAGACCAATAATGCGTTGCTCTTTGACAATGAATCCATTGTTAGTTTTGAGATCATCTTCTTTTTCTAAAAAAGGAATTTCTTTGCCAATAATATCTTGTATCAAGCTGATTATCTCGTAATCAACCTGATTGATCTCAACTGGTGGTATAGAAGGTTCAACAAAGGTTGGAATAGAATCTTTATCTTCTTCAATAGAACTTGGAGTAAATGAATTTTCGGATGTTTGATCGTGAGAGTAATTGATTATAAGGTTCGATTGGGGTTTTGTTAGAAAGTAAGGAGATAACTCTCCTTCACAATATACACACGTTGTGACACCAGCTGTTCTTGCATTTCTAAGCGCAAAATCACAATAGAATCGAGCACAACCATCACATTGATGCCTAGGCTTAAGAGCATTGTGACTTGTTTCGCAAAGACCACAATAATATTTTTTTGCCATTACAAGAACAACCTCTTTTCATGATAATAATATTGCTATTTCTTTAAGCGTATTCATAGTCATTTTGAACAGTCATAGTCAACCTAAACTCGAATGAAATGTGTCGGGATCCGGGTGGTTTTCTGATTTCTGGCCTCAACTTTCTAGTTTCTGGTTTAATAGAAAATAATCATAAAATTCTTGAAATCATTAATTCCTGAAATTGATTGTAAATCGTCTCTCTTGATATCAAATGATCCATCTCTTGTTACATTTGACTAGCTAGCTTTCGATATTGGATATAGGCTGCAACCAAAACAATAATTAGCACGATATTTAAAACAAAAAAACCAAGAAAGAAGATATTCTCAAAAATTCTGACTGTTGGAGCTACAACAGGTTGTTGTAAGAGAACTGATCCAAGAATCAAATCTGTTTTATTTAGAGGAACCAACGAAACAATTTGATTCCCCAAGGAACCACCATAATCAACAACTTCTTGTACTACTTGGAAATTACGCGCCTGATCTAATAGATCACGGAACGCCTGGCCATTTGATTCTAATGTGGTGATAGACACTTGAAGGTCCGTGTCGTCCCATGTTGCATTTGGTAGTGTATGAGCAGGATGAGCGAGAACTTCAAAGTCTCGATTCATCAAAAAAGCGCTTCCACCTTTCTGGACATTAATTTCCATGACAGCTGACTGGATAGTTGTGAGTTTGAAGTCGATGCCAACCACACCAATGGTCGTTTCATCCTGATTACGCACTGGATATAAACTGGTAATAATTACTTTTCCTGAAGACGCGTCAACATAAGGCGTTGTAAAAGCGACCTTTCCTGTAGCTGTATCTAATGCTGTTAAATACCATGGACGCACTCTTGGATCGTAGACTTTACTGTACGGCCCATGATATGGATAAGATCGATGAACACCTACCTCTGTTCCCATATAAATCCATAGAATTTCATCCATGGATTGATACATAGGTTGGAACACGAAATCCAAATCCGCAGTGAGATTAATAGTATTGTTCACTTCTTGAGACCATTCACCAAATGTTTGATCATCAGCTGAAGTGAGGTAGTCTGTTTCATTATTATAAGCAGATGGCGCGACCTTGTAACCAGAAAAAGTATAAGATACATTTTGAGAATGTTTTGCAGAATAAATAAAGTTCGTGGGTGCATCAAAAGTTGAATTATGATAATAAACTGGTCTCCCAGTGGAGGCATTCGTCGCCCATATTTGATTTGCATAATCCCCTACAGCTTTAGTTATCCCTTCGATTCGAGAAAAGAATACATCTAATGATCTAGCATTTTCTAAAGCCTGATTGTGAACGATATCTTCAACTTGTCTGAGTGGAGTCTCCTCCAAAATTGAAGTTTTTTGAGCACTAAAAATAAAGATCCCTATCGTAGCACTGGATATAATAATAATCGATACAAATAATCCCATCATAATAGCTTTCCAATATTCAGAGTTTTCCATAAATCGAGACATGGGATAATAAGTCTTCATTGGAAATCCTCCTTAAATTTCATCAATAAAACGACTGAAATCACAGCTCCTACGAAAATACAGCCACTTAACCACAATAACGCAGAATTGCTTAGTTCCTTAAGCTCTTGGATAGTCGTTGGATCGAGAAATTCTAAAATTGGTGCTACAGAAGCTAAATTCATGGAAGTTTCACCAATTGGTGCCATAGCTACTACATGTTTTTCGGTCCCATAAACGACAACACCTGAGGATGGGATTCCTAGATTCACTTTGTCAACCAAAGCATTGAAACTATAAGAGGAGCTTTCTAATGAGGAAATTGGAACTCGTACTTCTTCTTCCTGCCAATCACCAACAGGTAGATCAGTAAAACTCGGATGAATTACAGTAATACCCCCCGAATCAAAGATAAAATTGTATCCATTATCGGAAGGTTGTAAATCGTCGAGGGTTCCGATTAAGGAACTAAGTGTTAGATCAGCACCTACGACACCAAGTAAAGTACCATTGACAGTTACTGCCTTTGAGGCTGTAATAATAATACCCCAACCGCTTGCATCAACATAAGGCCAGGACCAGCTAATAGCATTGTCAATTTGTGAAGTAAAGAATTTGTAGTAAAGATTCATTGCTTCTTCCAAGTCCTCTGAATCGAATACGAAAGTTGTGCCTCCTTCATTCTGATCTCCAAGGTTATTTAGAAGTGGTTGATCAATTTCAGTACCTAACCCAAACACAAAAACCCGTGCTCCCATTGAATTCGCATTTGCAACATTCAAGAGAATAGAATTAGATTCTACGACACCAGCAGTTGCTTTTCCATCAGTCATGAATATAAGCATCGGTGTTCTGTCAGAACTTCCATATTCTTCTAGAATTTCGAGGCCTTCCACTAGCGCATTATTAATGTTGGTTCCACCTCCAGAGGTGCGGGCATCAATGTATGATGAAGCATCTTCGATATTAAGAGGAGATGCTATTTGCATGGTGTTTTTCCACATGGAAACTGAAGACGAAAAGCTCAATACGGTAAATCTGTCCTTTGGACCTAAGGTTTTTAATACTGATTTCATAGCAGTTTTGGTATTTGCAAGAGGAGTCCCAGCCATAGATCCGCTTTCATCCATTATTATGACAGCATCTTTTGCTCCTGTTACTGCGCCGATATACCATGGTCTAAGGCGGGGGTCATAAGTTCGCGAATAGGGACCATGTCAGGGGAATGATCTATGAAATCCTTGCTCAAAACCCATATATAGCCAAACATGTTCAGGATATGCTCCATAGAGCTGTCGAAATACAAGATCCATCTTTGCAGAACGATTGATAGCGGAGATTAAAGTACTATTAACGTGCAACAAAGGATTTTCAGTTTCAGTAAATGATGTTAGATAATCATCTTGATAAGTTTCTTCAAAAGCTGTTGGAGCGATTTTATAACCTGAATATAAGTAAGAGAGTTGTCTTTCATAGACATTATCCATATAAATGTCAGGAGGCGGGTTATTAGAAACATTTTCATCATGATAAAAACTTGGAATTTCAGGAATACTATCATCTGTCCAGATTTGCTTAGCAAATGCAGCCATCGCGTTGATAACAGATTCTGTTCGTCCTAATTGAGAAGCAATTTGTCGAGATTGGATTGTGGTTGTAATCAGTAACTTTTCTTTAGCATTCTCCTCTATTTCGGTTGGAATGGATGAGGTTGACAAATTATTTATCACAACAACTGCAGAAACAGCACTAGCTGTGGCAAGACATATTATCACTAAATATGCAACTGATCTAAACTTAATCATATCTTGTTACCTCTCAAATTGTAAATATTAATCATGTGATTTTCAAGTTATTAAGAGGGATCTGCTATATAAGGTTTTTTTTCCCGGATTAGATGATTATTTATATTAATGCATACCAATTAATAGAGAGGTAGTATGGGTTTAATTTTATAAAAGGAAAAATAGACCACGATATGTCCATATTTAATGAAATTAGAAAAGAAAAAAAAGATCTACAAACTCAACAACGGGGAAGCAAATCCAATATCCAATCATATTTGTAGTTCATGTGGAGTTGCTTTCTAAATACGCAAATGTTTCTTTTTTCTGTGTGAGGAATGATCAATTATGAAGAAAATCCTTCTTGCAATGATGAATTATACTAGTCTAATCAGCATCAAAACAGTAATTGGCCCCGGGAAAATACTCTGGCAAGGGAAAAATGGGTTTGAATGGATGAAATTGAACAACTTGAAGTGAGATTTGATATCCCTCAACAAGCCCGGTGGATTGCAGTGTTAACCCTATTATTCACTCCAATTATGATCGCATTGATAGGTCTTAGCTAAGATTGAACTACAACTGCCAAAGTGAGATGAATAACAAAAACGTTTCATCCTACAAGGAAGATGCATACTTTTAAATATTCAAAATGACCGTTAGAAGAGATGTGATTACAATGTACTGGGTAACATATGGGAAATTTAGAAGTTATATAGATAATCAAGGATTTATCGCTTGGTTTAGAAACGAAGGAAATATGGCTAAATATAAAGCTGCTCTTACTGATGGAATGAAGTTGGTTGAAATATACTTTCCAATTCTTAATACTGCTGAACACGAGGTGGAAATATGGTTTAAGATTGATAATTGGGCAGTATTAGATAAAGACCGAGAAAATGAAAAAATAAGGGCAGTATTGACTGAAATGATTAGGGAACTCGGAGTAGATATGTTTGAATGGATTAGAACTAAGGCCTTACGTACTCTTCACGATGTTCAATCCGCATTTAATAGTTGAAAAGCTCTAGCATCAGAGAAAATATATTCCAAATCGAAAAAATTATCCATATTTCACTTTTTTTCATCATCAGTTGAATCTAATCTTATCTTAGATTCCTAGGAAGGTTCACATCAATTATAAAACTTTCTCCCAACAAGAATGCAAATCTGGTAATTCATAAACACATTTTAACATTTTATTGGACTTCTACCCAAAAATACTTGACCCGTTTATTCTTCTTAAATATTTCAATCGCTTCTGACCTTTAAAAACAGGTAAGTTCTTTTTTTTAAAGTAATTAATACTGGAGTTAGTCAACTTTCAATTACTTAGAATATTTTTTATACTATTAGTTGTACTTAAACTATAACTATATTATAAGATCAATTTTTAATGAGGTGATTAGTTTGGTAGAATTTATTGTTTTTGAAGAGGGGATGCAAGTTAGTGGAGCAGCGATTATGTCAGTTATTGATGGAATGAGCTCATTCGATTCTATAGCTAGGGGATTTTTGAAACAATCGGGCCTTCCTGATGATCCAATTCCCGATACAGAGCATTGGTATTTGCAGCAAAAGTGGTTGGATGCTTTTAAATTAATTTCAGAGAAAATTGGGTTTAAAACTTTATTTGTGATAGGAACCAAAATCCCTGAAAATGCAGTTTTTCCCCCGGACATTGATACTACGGAGAAAGCGTTAGCATCAATCGATATAGCTTATCATATGAATCACAAGAATGCACAAGGCGATATTCTCTTTGATCCTTCTAGGCCACCAGGTCAGGAAATGAAGGAAGGCATTGGTCATTATGGATTTAAAAAAA
>JAUUVJ010000321.1 GCA_030589605.1 Candidatus Hodarchaeota archaeon
GAACTGAGCAAAATGTTGATTTAAACACCAAACAAGCTGTACTTTCATTAGCAGCTGCTCGAAAAATTGCTTTTTTTTATATGTTCAAGGTTTATATGGAACATTCTGACCCAAACAGAAAACCTGAGTGTTGGGCTGTACTCGGATATACTCATGATAGTGCTAAATCAATTAATTTTTATAGATCTATTCCACTTATTGAAAAACAAATAAGTAAAACTGCAGAAATCATTAGAAATAAATTTATTTATTCTCAACAAATTACAAAACTAGACAAATCGCTAACTGATCTTATTAGTGCACTTAGATCTCCAGATTTACTCAAAGAGCCAGAAGTAGAACCCATTCTTGATTTGAAATTTGAAGATGTCGAAGCAGGAGATTTAAGTTTTCTAATTGAATATTTTTCAAAAGATTTAGCAAAAATTGTTTATGCACTTATGCTGGAAGAACCAGTGGTTATTGCTGGAGATGTTAAGACGCTTATTTCCAAATTAGTATCTTCTATTAGTATAGTATTACCGCATAGACCTTTAATGAAAGAATACACAACTGAATATATAGATCCAACAGGAAAAGATATTATAATTTGCCCAGGAAACGCGAAATTCTTAAAAAAGTATAAGGGAATTCTCGTAGTCGATGTTGTCAACAGAAAGGTTAATTATAGGATTAAGGGTTTTCCTTCAATTGAAGAATTATTAAACACCATTCGAGTCTCTCCAAAAGATACACATAAACCCATCATTCATACTTATGTAGATAAACTTCTTAGTAAAGTTGCAAAGCTAATGGAATTATGCGAACCAGATCAAATTGATCGAAGTCAAATCCGCGATTTCCGAAGTGATTTGAAAGGCGATGAATTGAATATAGTTATCCAAATGGTTAAAAATTACGCTCCTCAGTTTGAAGATAAATTATTCCATTTTGCACGTTCTATAGTGTAAGTATATTTATCAAATTCTATTTTTGTTTAATGTTTACTTATTTAGACAGAAATTTGTCTTCTATCAGCTGTTCTTACCTCTGAAGTATCCTTTGTTATTATTTCATACAGCATTGCAAGTTTTTTTCCCGGATGAGGTCGAAGACCCCTACCTAATCGTTGTATGAATTGTCTCTTTTGAGCACTTCCCGATATTATGATCCCACAGCTAGCCTGTGCTACATCAACACCTTCATCTAAAACTCGTCCTGCTGCAATTACACGAAGATTCCCATTCTTAAATCCTGCAATAACAGATTTACGCTCATTCGGAGATGTTTTTGAAGAGATAACTGGTATTAACAACTCTTGTGAGATTTGTTCTATAAACGCGATTGACTCACAAAAAAGAATGATTCTTTCGTTTGTGTGCATTATCAATATATATTTAATAGCGTTAAGTTTTCCTAAAGCATTAAAAGCTATATTTCTACACTTTCTATGAGATTCTAATGCCTTCCTAGCTTCAGGATTTTGATATTGGAATATTAATTTCTGAAAACCTTTTTTACCAAATAGTCTCTTTTTCTTCATATATTCTCTAAAAACTTTAATCTCTTGATCATAATGTTCCTTAAGCTCTGGAGGAAGGCTTACTAGAATTTTTTTTATTTCAAAATTGGCAATTGCACCAACAGAACGTAAATCCTCTGGAGAAACTTGATACACTATGGGTCCAACATATTTTACAATATTATTGTAGTTTTCATCTTCAGGTTCCAATGTAGCCGTTAGTCCCAACCGATATGGAGCTATATAGCTTTGTGCGATCTTTTTCCAACTCTCGCTCAAGTGATGAACTTCATCAAAAATAATTAAACCATATTTATCTCTCAGTTTTCTTGAATAAAGTCTTGCACTCTCATACGTGGCTACAGTGATCGGCTTAATATTTTTCTCTCCTCCTCCAAATTTTCCAATTGTAATCGTTGAAGTATCTGGTTTTTTTAATTCTTCAAACCAATCAAAGATTGAAACCCACTGATTAACTAAATCCAATGTAGGCACCACAATTAGTGTATTGAAACACAACTTTTTAATGATCATCAATCCAACAATTGTTTTTCCACTTCCTGTAGGCAGAATTAATGTTCCATTCCTATATTTTAGCCATTTATCGAATGCGTTCCTCTGATAATCCCTAAGAATAAATTTAGGGGTGAGAAAAAATGGTAACGTTAAATCCTGATTAATTTGAGTCTCATAATCAATATTAAGCTTCTTAATTATTGAAATTATTTCATAGAAATCACAAGGAAGAAAACGTGTAAAGCTAGACTCTTTTTTGAATTCGAACTGTAACAATTGTGATGGTATCTTGCCAATGATAACTAAATCATCTCCACGGAATCTTAATGTTACTTTAGATAAATTATTGATCATTTTTGTCACAGTTCATTGATTTCTATAATTTGTTACAGTTATACTTTGTAGTTTTTCCCATCTGACTTCATAGCCATAATATCTTAGTAACTTAGAGATAATAACATCTGGTACATTTAATGGGAAAATTGACATAAAATTCGATAGGAGAAGTTTTGATGTATTTTTCTGTAAAAATTCTTGTGCAACTAATTTTTTCCATCTAGTATAAGCTTTTTTCTGAACTAATCCAACTCCCTTGAAATATTTCCAGTTATTCTCTTGTATTGATTTTTTTACAGTTTCTTTTGTCAAAAATAATTGAAGTCTTTTTGCTTCAGAGAGCTTAAACGTTTTTAATAGCATTTTTTCAGGGTACAGTCCTTTAAATGGAGGGGTACTAAGAAGGCCAAGAATTGCTTTAGGGATATTTTCTGATAAAAAATCTATTCTTTTTTTGTTGTAAGGATCAAGAAAGTTCTCTTTTAGATATTTATTGAATGGAACTATTATTTGATTGAATTTATTATTATGATAAGTAAATACAGGGAAAGGAATGTTCTCTGGAAAATCTAAGCAACTATCAACAACAAGAATTAGAGTTAGATCACTCTTTGCTAACTTTTTGAGTTTTTGAATCTTTTTTGTGAGATAATCTTCAGTCCAAAATCCAATAACTTCAATGTAGATTGGAGGAATATTAGAAAAGTGAAGGGAAAAATCAGGAAGAAATACAAGATTTTTTTCTAAAATTACTGGTTCTCTCATTATAATCCATGGTTTTAGAACAGTCAACATTTGGAAAAACTTTTCTTCTGTTTTTGAATCAAAATCTATGATACCTGAATCCTTATCCTTTGTTGAAACCAGTTCAGGTATTTCTTTGAAACTGAAAAATATTGATCTTTTTCCTTTCCCCCATGGAATGTATATTTGTATACTCCAATTACCCAATACTGCTTCCGATTTTCTTTTTTCGATTATTTGATTCACTAAAGTGTAAATTTTCCGACCGTACTTCTCTCTTCTTCCTATTAATTCTTCAGGTCCAGTAATGGTAATTTTTGACCCAGTTTTTGTTTTTTCGATTGTTGAAAAAACACCAAAGCGTTTTGATAAGTAGAATAGCCATTTGACTTGTTTTGAGTTTAAGCTCTGCAGTATTGGAATTGTCAGCTCTACCTTTTCTGAGTTTTTTAAAAGAATTTTCAATGTTTGAGAATTAACAGCCTGGCGAACTAATTTAGGAGTTGGTTGAATGGCAGGTATTGAACGCGTTTGTTTATTGGAATAATCTGAAAAGATCCAGTCATTTAAATCAGAAATCTGCCACTTGTGATATTTTGAAGGTAGGGAATCTCGTAATTTTTTCAATACTTTCTCTTTTGAAAGCTCATCAATAACTACTCCGTTAGATTCTTGATTAACAAGATTCCAAAGGATTAAACGAAAATTTCCAAGATCTTTAGCTATTTGAGAGTTTATCTTCGAAAAAGGATAGAATTGATTACTAAGAATTTCATAAACACATAATCCAATTTTATAATCATCATTAGAGAATTGATCAATAATACTCTCTTTACTCAATTCAAGATCTTGACTCCTAACTAATTGATCAAACTCTTCAATCGCACTCAATAATAAATGATCATCTTTATCAGTTAAAAAAATAGGTTTATATCTTCCAGTATGGTTTTTTTTCATAGGAATCTGTTTGATATGAACCATACTACACAACTCGGAATAATTATCATTAAATAAGCGTCTTAATGTCAGTTAGAGATCTATCAATCAATACAACGTAATTCTTTTAGTAACTTGAAAATAGTAACTAGGGATGATTAGTTATGAATTTCCAGAACAAAGCTATAGAAATTGGGTGATATCCTTTATATGAGAGATTTTTCCATGAATACCCTTAGGTTCTTCAATTTCATTCTTTTTGTAAGTTGAAAAGATCCATATAGCTTTGATTCCGTAATCAAGCGCCCCACGAATATCCGCTTCAAGATTATCACCAATGTGAATGATTCGATCTTTATTTGAATAGTTCATATCTTTAAAAGCATAAGTAAAGATTTTTTTGCTCGGTTTTTTCCAGCCAATATCTCCTGAGAATACTATTCTGCTAAAATATCTAGTTAGATCGTGCTTCTTCAGTATATCCCAACCGTTTTTAGGATAAGAATGATTTGAAGTAAGTACTAACTGATACTTTTTCTCAAGTAAATAGGTTAAAATTTCATGTACGCCTGGATATGGATGAATCAAGGACATTGCTTCATCAAAGTAAAAAGCAATAGTTTTTGAAACGATTTTTTCTATATCGATAGTACTAATTGATTTTTTTTCCTCAAAAACGTCTTTTAATACGTCTTCATTTCGAAATTCTTTTTCTTTACTATAATCATGCATTTCGCTTCTAACTTTAAGATAATATGCCTCAATAATTTCATCCAGAACATCAGATTGGATGTTAAATTCATCTGATTGCAGAAGTGCACTTTTCAAAGCCTGGTGTGAATCGAAACTCTTACGATCCACATACACTAAAGTGGAAAATAAATCAAGCGATACAATGTCAAAAAAATTCATGAGAGAATCGATCCTGTGGTAAAAATCTCCTGAATATGTTGTTGAATAAGAGATCATTTCTTTTGAATATATAGTCTCTTTTAGGATTTAAATCTCTATTGAAAAAGTCTATTAGACCTTCAATAAGATATAGATATTGGAATAGGTAGAGAATGGATTTTTTGTTAAGAAGCATCGAAATCAAATTGAGATCCATTTTCCTTATCCAATTATCCTTCTGTTCTATTAAGAGAAAATTTGATAAAGCTTTCGTGCAAATCTAATGTGATTATGAATGAATAAAAGGCTATTATATCTATATGGATTTGCTTCTGGACCTCTTTCTACAAAAGCACAATTTTTCAAAAAAACACTACGTACAGAATCAACTAACGATTTTTCGAGTTTTCATTTTCTAGTCACGCGGGGAGTGCAAAGAAACTTTTTTATATTATAAAGAC
>JAUUVJ010000346.1 GCA_030589605.1 Candidatus Hodarchaeota archaeon
CCAGGAACCATAAATATATAATGAGTGATTCCAATCTCTTTATAAGAGATTAATTTTTGAATTAACTGTTCTTTCGTACAAACTAATGCTCCTTATACCCTTTCTTTGTACTCTTCTACTGTAATATTTCTTTTTTCCGCTTCTTGAATCAAACCTTTTTCCATATCGGTTTCATCTTTGTAGATTCTTGTCCAAAATCCAAGAGAACGCTTTATATCAGCTGGGGAACGATTATACTTTAAACAGTTATTATCAAGTTTTTTGAAAAGCTCTTGGCATTTTTCAGGACTAACAGACCATGCTAAATTTATACCATCACCATATTTGGCTGCTATGCGAAGCATACGATTACCGCCGGTCATTGAACCAATCCATAGTCTTGGATGAGGTTTCTGATAAGGTTTAGGGAAACATAAAGCCTCTTTTAAATTATAATATTTTCCAGAATAACTAGGTTTATCCTCATTACTCCAAAGTTTTAAAAGAATATCCAAACCTTCCTCTAGCATGTCTAATCGTTCTTTAACACTAGGAAACTCAATTCCATAGGCATCATATTCAACTTCCTTCCAACCTGATCCATATCCGATTTCTATCCGCCCTTTTGAAAGATGGTCTAAGGTTGATATTTTCTTTGCTAATAGACTTGGATGATGATATGAATTGCATAATACCAATGATCCAACACGTAACTGGGAATATTTCGTCACAAGATATGTCATTAGTGTCCAAGCATCAAATGCACTCTTTCCTTGACTTTCAGTATCAAGAAACATATGATCAGATACCCAAAGAGTATCAAATTGATTCTTCACTACTACATTGGTAATATTATCTATCTCTTCTTTAGTATATCCAAATTGTGGTTCTAATTGTAACCCAAAAGATAAATCCATATAGAAACACTCCTTCATGGTTTTAAAATAATTTTACCAAACTGTTTCCCTTCTTCTAACTGAGTATGAGCTTTTTGAGCTTCAGAGAGGGGTAATATCCTATCAACAACAGGTTTCAATTTACCCTTCCAGATAAGATTAAGGACTTCTCTTAATTCAGATCTAGTACCCATGGTTGAACCTAGCAAATCCAACTGGTTCCAGAATAAAACTCTGATATTTGTCTTTGCTATTGGTCCTGTAGTTGCACCACATGTGACTAATCTGCCACCTTTGCGTAAAACACGTATACTCTTCTCCCAAGTAGATTGTCCTGCTGAATCAACTACAATATCTACTCCACGTTTATTGGTAATTTTATAAATATCTTTATGATAATCTGGATTTTCTATGTAATTAAAACCGAAATCAGCTCCAAGAGATTTTGCTTGTTCCAATTTTTCATTCGAGGAGGACGTTACAAAGGTTCGTGCACCATTAAGCTTTGCAATTTGCATAGCTGCTAATGCTACACCTCCACCAATACCAGTTATCAGGATATCTTCCCCCATTTTTATCCGTACTCGAGTAATCAACATCCGATAAGCAGTCATAAATGTAAGCGGAACTGCAGCAGAATCTAATATACTTAAAGGATTATTATCAGGAAGAAGAACCGCATTTTCTGCTGGGATTGAGACGTATTCTGCGTAACCTCCTCTTACATGTTCCCCGATTATTCTATATTGTTTACATAATGATATTTCTCCCATACAACAGAATTCACATACTCCACATGATAACCCAGGATCAACAACAATTGATCGACCTTCTTCAAGGTTTGAGAGATTTACTCTTGAACCTATTTCTGTAATCGTTCCAGAAATATCTGACCCTAAAATATGAGGCATTTCCAGTGTTAATCCAAGAATTCCATTTCTCACAAATAGATCAAGGTGGTTTAATGCAACTCCTTCTACTTTAACCAATACTTCATTAGGTTCAATTTGTGGAGTTGGAAAATCACTATACTCAAGCTTATCCACCCCTCCAAATTCATTCAATAATACTGCTTTCATTTCCTTTTTTCACCTCTATACCAAAAAAACTTGTGATGTATCAATGTACAAAATCAAAATGCATTTGATATAAAATAATGTAATTTCTCCATTTTTCATTTTTATGTTTTCTGCTCTACTGGCTTTACGCATAAATTTTGAGAAACTGAAATTGGAATTTTCTTATCTTTGTTCTTTATTTCTACAAGAACTCCTTTCTCGTCTATATCTTTAACAATTAACTTTTCCCCGACACCCCTGATATCATATTTTTTCAGTATCTTAGCTGAATGTATTGTAATTCTGGTAAGCACAACATGGGAGCCCACTGGAATATCTAATAAACAATCATCATTACAACCTAGGTCCTCAATATTTCCCATCGGGATTGGCATTCCAAATGGAGTTTTTTTGATTTTTAACTTCGGGTAAACATATCGTGCGATTTCATCAGTTATTCCATGTTCTAGCGAACACGCTTGTTCATGAACCTCTTCAAATGGTACATCAAAAATCTGATAGAGCATTGCTTCGGCTAAACGATGGTTTCGAGCTATTCTAACAGCAACATTGAATCCATTTTCAGTAAGAATGACTCCTTCATAAGGTAAATAATCAACATATCCGCTTGGTTCAAGTTTACGCCTTACAATATTTGTTAACTGTGTTTTTGCGAGATCAGTATCGATACGATCTAGAATTTCACCCATTTTCACTCTTTGATTTGCAGGTTTAGAGAGTTGTAAATCGAATAAGACTTCCATTATCTCTTCCTCAATCACTCTAAGTTTGTAATCATCTTTTTGATGCATATTAACCACATTATTCCCCATTCTTAAAGCATAAATTTAATTGATGTCTATAATCATTTTCCAGATACACACTTACAAATGGAAATTACTGTTAGATACTAAATAAAATGTAGCTCCTGAATGAAAAGGTAGAATCATCCTAAATTGATATCTGATGAGTTAGATTTAAATGTCCTATTATTTTCTTTCTTTTAATTAGTGATGAGTAAAACCTTTCTTAATTAGTGTAATATCAATAACAAATGATTTTTTAATAAAATCTATCTTTCAAATTATTAGTCTAGAATTCAAATAAGTGATAAAAGTGGTAAATTTTGATTTAACTATTAACCCGTCTAGTGTTAAAGAAAAAATTGTCAGTATAATAACTGATACTATGCAAAAAAAAGAAACTGAGGGCTGTTTGGTAATCTTCTCTGGCCAAAATGATTCATTTGCAGCAGCTAATCTTACTATTGAAGCAACAGGTATTGAAGCCGTAAAATTAGTAATAATCAGTGATGTACCAAAAAAAAGGAGAGAGCAAATTGCTACAATAGCAAAAACGGAATTAAAAATCCCACAAAACCAAATAATTAGCTTCAATATTAAAGAAGTCTCTAAAAAATTTGAATCTATTGAAGAACTAGTACCTATCACTGGCATTCCTGTTTCCCGTCAACATAATATTAGCCATCTACTATTGCGTACAAATGTTGTCCAAAAAATAGTTGAAGAAAAAACTTTTAGTCATATAGGAAAGACTCATGGTAGCAGGGATAAATTTTTTCGGGAATTAATAGCCTATTCAAAAGCAAGGAAACGATTAAAAACCATCCTAGCATATTTGATAGCTGAAAAAGAAAATTTGTTATTAGTTAGTAAAACAAACAAAACGGAATACAAAACAGGCTTATACACAATTTTTGGTTACGGTCATGCAGCTGATATCATGCCACTAGGGGATCTTTATCGAACTCAAGTATTACAGTTATCTGAATATTTTGGAGTGCCTCAAGAAATAAGAGATCATGCTCATAGTGATATCATGCCAGGTGTAGTGAATAAATATCAGTACTTTTTTGAATTGGAATCAAATATTGTAGATAAGATTTTAATTAGATTAGAAGCCAAAATAGAAGTGAATAGTATAGCTGAAGAGTTAAATATAGAAATAGAAAAGGTTAATCGTGTAAAACATTTCTTTGATGTTTCTAAAATCCAAGAAGTTTTACCAATTATTCCCTATATTAATAAATAAAGAAGAATTCAAAATAATCAACTATCATACAATGGGTGCTAATATTGTTATCTGAAAAATATCTTAAACCAACTTTTTTTATCGATTCGGACTCTGAAATAGTCATCAATCTAGCTAAAAAACTTACGAACGATATCGGTCAAGACTTAGAACGAGTAAAAGTCCTTTATGAGTATGTGAGGGATGAAATTTTATATACAATAGACAATTTTCAAATAACTAACCCTAGTGGATATAAAGCAAGTGAAATAATTCAAGAAAAACGTGGATTTTGTATTACAAAATCTATTTTATTAATTGCTTTACTTCGATCAATAAATATCCCCGCTAGATTACATTTTGCAGATATTATCAACCATAGGAGTCCAGATCATCTACAAAAAATAATGGGAACAAAAGTCTTTATTTATCATGGATATGTTGAATTTTATTTAGCTAATACTTGGGTTAAACTAAATCCAGCTTTTAATAAAGCTCTAGTCGAAAAACACAATTTACCCTTATGTGAGTTTGATGGTATGAATGATGTGATTTATGCTCCTTATGATGATAATGGAAATCTGTTTGTTGAATATGTTAAGGATCGAGGTGTAAGTGCAGATCTTCCGTTTGAAGAGATACGCAATGCAATGGAAGAATTTTATTCTCAAGCCATGAAAACTCATTTATCTAATAGTGATTAAATGTTCTTTAGGCATAATAACCAATTATCCTTCAAAAGCAAAAGTATATCATGACACCCTTCTAAAGGAAAAATAAGAGAGATTTTGGGTAATTTAAGTAAAAAAAAGTAACAATAAAGAAAAACGAAATTTCGGAAAAAAAATTGAAGACCCTTTACATCAACTTTGGAACTTCTTTCAAGTAGCCTATCTGTTTGAGTATATCCTGATAGAGCTTGAACTTCTTGATTCTATCAATCACTTTCTGAAAAACTCGCATTTTTTAACAACTTAATTTATTATTATAAAGTAACTTTCAAGTAGAAA
>JAUUVJ010000424.1 GCA_030589605.1 Candidatus Hodarchaeota archaeon
AAAAGTTGACTGAAAAAACCTTCTTGGAAAGTTGGTAATCCATCCATTGAAAAAACAGATTAGCATATTAATTTGTAATCAACTGAAGTTCAATAATCTTTATCTTAGGAGTAAATTAAAAGTATGCGTTTATCTACTGAAGCAAAAGAATTGAAACCCTCTGCAACCCTAGCAATTAATGAATTAGTAATGAAAAAACGGGCAATTGGTCAAAATATCCTGCATTTAGGCTTTGGAGAATCACCATTCCCAGTTCATCTTTCAGTACAAGAAGAATTAAAGAAAAATGTGGATAAAAAGAGCTATCTTCCTACTCAAGGGATTTATCCCCTTAGAGAAAAAGTATCAGCATTTTACAAATACCATTTCAACTTAGATTATTTACCAGAACAAATCATCGTTGGTCCTGGAAGTAAAGTACTGGTATTTGATCTGCTTCTAGCACTAGAAGGTCCTCTATTTATTCCTGCTCCATCGTGGGTTAGTTATCAGCATCAAGCAAAATTAATGAAAAAACCTGTTCACTATATTAGAACCATAGCTCAACAATCTTATCTTCTTTCTCCAAATGATCTGGAAGAAGCATTTCAAAAATATTCTCAACAAAAACAAATACAGAAGATCCTTCTTCTAAATTACCCCAACAATCCCACAGGGCAGAGTTATGACCCTTCACAACTTAAAGAATTAGCATCTGTTGCTAGAGATCACAATACTATTGTTATTTCAGATGAAATTTATGGATTAATAAGATTTCATGGAAATAAACACCAAAGTATAGCTAAATTTTATTCAGAAGGAACAATAATTACAAGTGGAATATCTAAAGACAGATCACTTGGAGGATTTAGACTGGGAGTAGCACTACTTCCAAGTTTAGAACAGGAATTACTTAAATCTATGATATCAATCGGAAGTGAAACTTGGACAGCAACATCGGCTCCGATTCAATATGCTGCAATTAAAGCATATGATATTAGTTCAGAAATTACTAGCTTTATCTCTGATTGCACTGCAGTACACCAACTTATAGCAACCTATGTTCATAAAAGAATTGAGAATGCAAACATTAGATGTCCATTCCCCCAAGGAGCGTTTTATTTATTCCCAGATTGGAATAAGTATTCTAAAAAATTGAGCAAAATGGGAATTAACTCATCTTATGACTTAGCTAAAACATTAATAAAGAAGTGGAATATTGCTACACTTCCAGGTTCAGAATTTGGAATGCTGGATAATGATCTTTGCCTCAGAATCGCAAATTGTGATTATGATGGCAGTTTAGTGTTAAATAAATTCCGTGAAAATCAGAAACAAGCATTCAATGACCCCGAGAATTTCGTGAAGTCGTTTGCTCCTCGTATTTCTGCTGCTTGTGATCAATTAATAAGATTCACAGAATCTATTAAATAAGAGAAAAGAACATTCCTTATAACTAAAGAATTATTTAGATAATCAAAGCCGATTGTTCTTAAACTTAATAGTCAGCTCCTAAATAAGCTTCAATTACTTCTGTATTGTTAGCTATCTCCTCTGGATTACCTTGAGCTATAATCTTACCTCGAGCCATTACTAATATTTCATCTGAATAATTGAACACCACATCCATATTGTGTTCAATAAGAAAGATTGTTGATTCATGCTTGAGCTCTAATATTTTATCCATAATTTTATTTCCTAAAGTTGGATTGATTCCAGCCATTGGTTCGTCTAAAAGAATTAATCGAGGAGATGTTATTAATAATCGGCCTAATGCTAGTAATTTTAATTGACCACCTGAGAGTTCTTCACCGATTTGATCTCGAATATGGGTAATTTCAAGAAGCTCTAAAATTTCCAGAGCTTTCAGAGTATTTTTTCGCTCTTCTTCTCTAATTTTTTTTCTTCGGAAGAAAACATTTAAAATATTTTCTCCAGCTTGTTTTGGGAGAGATACAAGCAAATTCTCAAGAACAGTCAATTTTGGCCAGTTTCTTGTAGTTTGAAAAGTTCTCATCATCCCAGTTAAGGCCACTTCATGAGCAGTTAAACCATCAACTCTTAGATCTTCAAATTTAACAAAACCAATGTCTAGGGGAATTTCATAATCTGATTTTGTATTTTTTCCATTATCTTCCTCCGTAGATTCAGGAAGACTAGTTTCTTCTTTCTTTTCTATCTTTTTTTCTTGAATCCTAGGATTATTTTTCTCAAGCCAGCCAGTAATTACATTGAAAAGCGTCGTTTTTCCAGATCCATTTGGTCCTATCAAAGAAATCAGTTTATTCTTCGTAACTACAACTGAGGCTCCTTCAAGTGCTTTTACTCCACTAAAATATTTGTGAATATTTATAGTCGACAAACTAACGCTTTCTGGAATCGAATCTTTCAAATAAACAGCTTTTTCACCTATACTATCCTCTAAAAGGTCATATCCGCATTGGTAGCAGAAAGTATCCGTTTCCTTAACAGTATTATTACAGTGGGGACATGTAATCATTTTAATCACTAATCTTTCTTTAATTCTGTTTAATTATCCGATATCGGCTTTAATTTCTTATCTTCTTCCAATCTTTCTTTTTCAGTTAAGCTTTGCCTAGCTAAAACTGCTTTATCAGAGCGTTCACGTTCCTCAGCAGTTAAATTCTTTAGATATTTTTCATTGTCAGTTTTTGGCTCTCGAATCAGTCCTGCAGGTTTGAACAAGAGAAAAAGAATCAAAATTACTCCTAGAATTACCATTCTCATATTATCAGGATTTATGTACACATCTAACTGTAAGAATTGGAACAATGGACCCAAAATTGGAGTTCTAGAGCCTAAATAAAGTTCAATATTTTCTTTAATTTCCTGAACTTGAGCTGCCCGTAAAAACATTTGAACAAGTGCCGTTCCAACAAAAGCTCCTCGACTATTCCCAAGTCCACCAATGATTATGAAAATGTAGAGATCGAAAGTAAGAAATGGCTTAAAATCTCCAGCTTCAAATGCATTGAAAGTCATTGCATACATAATACCAGCTAATCCAGCAATACACGCAGCTATCGTTGTTACTTGCCAACGAAACTTAGAAACATCTTTTCCTACTGAAGTTACAGTAATGTCATCTTCACGAATTGCGCGTAATGTCCTTCCATACGGTGATTTTCTGATTTGTTGTACAAACCAATAAATAAACAAAGCGATGAATATGAAAATAACCAACATAACTATCTGCCAAATGAAAATAGAACCTAACTTAAGATCTTCGAAAATTGTAATATTGAAATCAGCAAGTGTCTGATCTAATGGATAAATACTTGTAAATTCAACTTTAAATCTATTTGAGATAACTTGTGTTGGGGGTCCCACAGGTGCAGGTGCCCAAAGCCAACGTTTTTCATATTGAAAAAATAATCTAATGATTTCTCCTCCTGCAATCGTCATTATTGCGAAATAATCAGCACGAAGTTTAACAGTCGGTATAGAAACTAAATAACCAAAAATAGCTGAAATAATTATAGCCACAACACAAGAAAAGACTAA
>JAUUVJ010000188.1 GCA_030589605.1 Candidatus Hodarchaeota archaeon
AGATAGTCAAACTCTTGCCATATTCTTTTGACGACTCATCATAACTCCCTTACTGAAAGAAGTTTAAAGACGAAAATCCGCTTTGAGAATGCAAATTGTGACTTCATATTTGCTTAAATTATAACAGAAAGTGAACAAACAACCTTCTTACGAGCTTTCGCAATTAAATTCATTTTTAGGAATTGATTGGCCAAAAACTTTTTATTTTTCTTGAACTTGAATTATCTATGAAAAAAGAAATTCGAGATCAATTATCTTATAATCCAATTTTGCCACTTATTAGAAAAATTCGTCCCTATATAGCTGATGAAGAGATCTATACGGAAAATTTCAAAGAAATCGAGACAAGAAAATATGAGATTATCATATGCAATATTCCAATGATTTCTACAGGATTAAGAAAAGACCAGATTCAATTTTTACTCGGTAGACTTGACACTTACAAAAGTAACTTGAGATCAGAGGGATTTCTTTTTTTTATTTGTAGTGAAAATGTCCTTAAATCAGTTAGATTTCTCACGTGGCGAAAGAAAATTCTTGAGAACTTTTCTGTAGCTGGTATCTTATCTCTGAATTTTAAGTCATTTAACACGCTGTCTCATCAGATGATGTCATTACCTGTCTCAATTATTATTCTTAACAAGCAAAATGAGGAATTTGCTCCATTCTTATCGATTTTAATTACTGAAGATGAATTGGAACCAGTTTTAAGGCATATTATTGACCAAAAAGAATCTTCTGGAGTAGATGTTTTTATAACGGATAAAATAAAAGCTGATTCATTCGATCCGTATTATTATCACCCTAAGTATCAAACACTTGAAAATGATCTAAAAAAATTTAAAACTGAAACATTGGGATCAGTTGCTGATATAATTTTGGGTGCTAGGTACAATAAAAAGATATTGCTAAAAAAAGGACGTTGGAAATTTATTCGTCCCCGAGATATTTTGGAATACAAGATTAAAAAGGATCACAATTGGTTTATTAATGACAATGAAGCAAATTTACGATTAAAATCTAAAATAAAACTTAATGATCTAATTATTACTAGGCTCTATCATTCGAAAGCTGATTCTTTTAGATATTTTGCTCTGATTACTACTTCAGACTGTCCTGCAATTGTATCAGATTCCTTTTTCATCATCCGTTGTAAAAAAATTGACCCCTTATATCTATTTAACCTTCTAAAAACTGAAGTTGGCCGAAAATTAATCTTAACTCAGATAGAGAGAAAATCAAAAACTATGGGTTCCATTTCACACACTGATTTAGTAAAAATTAAGCTCCCTATTCTTTCTGAGAACTTAATGAGTGATTTGACTAATGTATCTTCTTTGGAATATCAGAGCTTAATAGATTTAAGAGGGAAGCTGAAACTACAAATTAACGTTGCGGAAAAAGAGAATACTATTAAACAAGCTGTTCTAAATGAGCTTTCTGAAATTGGCTGGCCAGAGGACTCAATTATTGAGGAACTACGTATAAATCAATTCTTTATTGATTTAGGATTGAAGATTAATGATGATCTTGTATTAGTGATTGAGTTAAAACAGGATTTTTCTCTAAGAAATAAAGAAAAATCCAAAAATATGATACTTCAGATGAAAAAGTTGAATGAAATCTTAAGTATACAATACGTGATCATAATTAATTCTTTTTATGAAATTGCCTTACTAGATTTAACAAAAGATGCAAAATCGCATTCAAATTCCTTTTTATCTATTGAACGATTTCCTTCCCCCCATGAATTGATAAACAAAGATTTTACAGAGTCGATAAGGGGGGCAGATTGATTTTGTATATTAATGAGAAAGTTATTGATTCTCTTGACCTTATTCGGAGTCAATTGGAGACAATTGAGGAACAACTTTCTAAATTCAACGAAGATCTAAACCCTAGCTTAGAAAAACTCGAAGAGTTGTTAATAGAAACAATTTACGATTTTATCATCAAAGCACCAACAATATGGAAGAAAGATCATCGTGGTATTACTCCACAAAGAAAAGAAAAAGTTAAAAAGAGAGATAAATGCATTTGCCAAATTTGCGGTGCAATTGCAAAAGGTAAGAAAGATAAGAAATTACTTCGTGTAGATCATATTTACCCTCATTCATTAGGTGGTTCAAATTTTGAAAATAATCTTATGATACTTTGTGAAAAGTGTAATAGCGACAAAAATGCGTCCTTGGATTATTATAAATCAAAAGAGGGTAAGATTAAATTGAAATTAAATATTCAGGAATTTGCTAGATCACTCCCGATTATGGTAGATTTTGAAAAATGGCTAAAAAATATGGGTGATGGACGAAGACGTATTTCTAAATCAAATCAAAAACAGAAATAATTCATTTTTGATCTGATGGAGTTATCTTTACCTATAAATTAAAATATGTTGATAGTTACTAAGGATTTGAATTTCCATTGGATAATATTTCCCAGTTTTGCTACAGAAAATGGATTCTATGGCGAGATAACCCAATTGAATATGTAAAATATTTAAAACAATTGAATAATGACCTAAACCTTAAAGAAAATTTCTATTCTTATGCACCAATCTGTTTTCAGGGAGATTGGGATCATACACGTGAAAAAATTCTAATTTGCTCCCTTAATCCAGGATCTGGAACTGGAAATTCGAAGTTACATCAGTTTGAACAAAAAACTCGGAGATTTAAGGCTTCCATTAAAGAAAGAAAAAGAATGACTTGGGAAAAACAAGAACTTTTTATGAAGAAATTTTTCACTAATCTGAGTGAAAATAGCATATCCTCTGGTTTTTTTACTACTTTGGGTTATATTGTTGTAAAGGCATATGAATTGAAATTCAAAGATAAGCAAGATCTATATAGAATTCTCCAAAATTATTTACTAAACATAGACATTATTCCATTCTATTCTAAATCCTTCAAATTAGGAAAATTGCTAAGAATTGATGTATTGGAATCCTTTTGGGAAAGACTGGAAAGATTTATTCAGTTTTCAGATTGTAAAACTTTTCTTTTAAATGGTAAATCCAATTATGAATTATTTGTACAAAAAGGTCTATTAGAGAATCTAGATGAATCGATAGATATTAAAACACAAAGTGGAAGGAGTAAAGTATTGAAAGTAAGATTGGGAAATAAATATGGGATATTATCTCCTCATATCTCTAGAATTACTGAGAGAGAACCTTTAATTGCATCATTAAAGGATTTAGAACAAATATAATCAGTATTTCACAATCACAAATTGTAACTAATATTTCATTCCAATTAAAATAGATACTGATCCAGCTTTAAAAATTCAAACTTGTAATAGATGATGCTGTTTTAAAAAAGGAGGAGAAGATGGGGTTGGATAAAGAAGATCTAATATCGAAATACGAAATACCTATATTTAAATCAGAAAAAAATTTAGATGTTATTGATGTGAAAATCAAGCCTCTCAATCTAGACCTTAAAGTTAGTAATACGTGTTTAAGGGTTAGTGAGAGAGGTGTAATTTTGCTTCTCAACCTTCAAGAGAGTTAGAATGCTTGTGAAACATCCAATTTTTCACTTGTCATGAGCTAAAAAAGTAAAACCTTCTTTTACATTAAACTTTTTAAGTAAAAAGAGTTGATTTATCACGTTATTTTGGATTATACTGAATTAGAGGATGCTTAATGCAAAATAAGGAAAAAAAAATTTCGCGCATATCTCACCAGTGTATATACCTTTTTAATGAGTGTAGAAGTTCAAATTACAGTAATCCATATAACTACAATTTTTGAGATCAAATGGTTGTTGATGATATGGGAGCGATCAAGAATCCAAAACAAAAAACGATTAAAAGGCTTTTTGCTTTATCAGGGAATATCTGTGCATTTCTAAAATGTACAACTCCTGTAGTTAATGAAGAGGGAATCATTTTAGGTGATATTTGCCATATTAAAGGTAAAAATCCAGATGCACCACGATATGATAGAACACAAACGTCAGAAGAAAGAAATGGGTTTGAAAATCTAATTCTAATTTGTAAAATTCATCATAAAATCATCGATGACGATCCTGAATCCTATACTGTTGATCGTTTAGTTCAAATGAAAAAAGAACATGAAGGTAATCAAAAACCTTCTGAAATAACTTTAGATGATTCCCAGATTATATCTCTTATTGAAAATATTGAGCATACAGTTAATTTCAATTTTGAGTCAATTATTCGAAATCAACATTTAATGATTGAGAAATTAAGAACTTTAGATCACTCAAGTATTGGAATGATTTTTACTTATGAAAAATTATCTCCTATTATTATGGACATCCTTTCTATAATTGAGACTGAAAACTGGGGAGCTCCAACCATCGATGAGATATTAGTGCCTGAATTTTGGAATGATTTGAGATTCAATTTGTCTAAAAGATCCCTTTCCAAAAATTATTTCTATCATTTCTATGGAAATTTTCTATCTATGTTCAATTTTTTTGATATTGATTTATTCTTTGACACACTCTTTCATTTTTTACCCTTAAAAACATCACCTAAGCTTAATTTAAGTCCAAAATTGTATCCAAAATCAAATATTTTTCCTTTCCTTTTTCACAGCAAAATTAAGGGAATAGATGATAAAAAAACTTTATGGGGATTAGATTTTGATAGTGACACTCAAATTATATGGAATGAAGGTATTTCAAACTTTATAAAAGGAAAAATTGAAGAAAAAAGTGAATATAGAGTCAATAAAATTAGGATATTTATACTACTTCAAGATGTAGACCTCTCCACAAAAATTATTTTTCATTTTGCTTTTCAGATTTTCCTCTCTGGTGATAAAAATATATTTCATGCTTTTTCTGTAGACTTCTATAATAGTGGATTCTCAGAATTTCCAAATAGTTTTCCACCTAGCTGGGGGAATATTGACGCCAATTGGTTGGACAATTGGAGAGATATTGTGGAACCTTATAATGCACTTGATAGATTAAATTTCTATTTAGAGAATGAAATACCAGATGATCATCAAATAGTCAAAAACCTCCAGTTTATTAATTCAAACTCTAAAAACAACTGGGAAAGGATTAGGGAAATATACAAAGATATGTATAACCCTAATGGTATTCAAAAAGAATTAAATGCTTTACTATTAAGAGTAACTGAGAAAAATATAGATTCTGGAATTTTCATTAGAATATCTCACCTTGTAGAGATTTTATTAGCAATATATAAGTATAATAACAAACCCAAAGAAGGAGAGCTATTTGCTATAGATGCAAAAAATAAAATTCAGAATTATATCGAAAGATAAATTCTCAGCTCTAATATAAGAGAAAATTCTTTTGTTATGCTGAATAAGAAATCTTCGACTAATTTGTCATATTATTATGACGTTCACCTTACACTATTTCAATAAGAATTTTATATACCTGAGTATATATTATTCTCGTGGTACTCATGATAAAACGGCCAAATAAACGAATATATAAAAAAGATACACAATTCAACATGAGAATGGATAGAGAGGAGAGAAAACAGTATGAAGAGTTAGTTGAAACTCACGATTTTGGAACGTTGGCAGGATTGATATGAGCTTGCCTACAGGCTGCTATACGTGACCCTACGATACTCAATCCCACTCTAGATCCAAAGCTGAAAGGAGTTCCTTCAGCTGAATATGAGCTACTTTCTGCTGTTAATAGTTCAACAGAGACGTTGCAAGCACTTGTAGAGAAACCAAGTGAAGAAATCGAAAAAAACCCCATTGGGAATTTAGGGAGATAAAAGAAGACTTTTGCAATTTCAATTAATTATTAAACGCATTTAGAGCACTAGAACCTTTTTTACTGAATAGAGTTAATATAAAGAGGTTTAAATAGATGTTTACGGCAGATACGACTATTTTAACTTTAGAAGGGTAGAAGGGCTACAGTAAGCTCTCTACGAAGGACAAAGTGGCTATTATTAACTGCTATAATGGAGAAATCGAATACTGACGACCTACTGATAAACGAATAGTACTAAAATACGAGGGGGAACTCATACATATCAAGAATCAACATACTGATCAACTTTTAACTTTTGATCATGGTATTTTGCAAAAAGCAATGTTTAGAAGTCAGTATGGAAAATCGTATTGGGATTCTTACTGGAGTTTTGAATTTTGTTTCAATTTAAGAAATTTCATATAAGCTCATACAGCTTACCAGCTCCCCTTGGCGGGAAAATACAAACAGGGGCCTCTTTCATTGGGCAGTCCTCACTATTCTGAGTTGTTGGGGTGGATTCTCTCTGATGGTCATTTTGAAACAGGAAGATTAGGGGTTAATATTTCCCATTCTGAAACAGCTAATCTATTGAAGATTAAGAAAATAAAATTAACATTTAAGAAATTGGGAATTAAAAGTATAGAGCGCTCGTATAAGCAAAAGTATCCTATTATTTGGGATTATGATGGTAATAAAACAAATATTATGCATAATTTTGCTATTTATGGAGATTGGATCCGGAGGATTAGACGGGACATTCCTGATAAGAAGCCCACATGGGAACTCCTACAATTAAAACCCTCCGAATTGATTTATTTATTCAAAGGTTTAATGTCTGGAGCGTTGAGCTTCATCTTGATGAGCTTGCCTTTGTTATAGGCCAACGCATTGAGTAATTGGAGTTTCACATTTGGTTAGTGGAATCTTTTTGTGTGTTTATAGAAGAACCATTCAAGAATCAACATGCTCTACTTTATTATCAAGGATCACTGATGACTTATGGTACTATCTTATAATTCCTTATCTCTTTGATCCTCTAAATTCTCTCCATTTTGGGTGTCTCCTGTAAATTGATTTTATGATAGGATTAAGGACACCCCGAACTGCCCTCCGCATCGCATGTGATCGGGTTATAATACTGGCAAAAGGCGGTGATAAGGTATAATAGAGACTGATTACTACCTGCCCAAATCTGTTCCTCCCTAGCGTGTTATCGCGCCAAATCCGCAATATATTCAATTCGGGATACAAACTACTTCCATACGCAGCAGTAGCAATGAAACATTTTACCTTTTTAGCAGTAACCATCCCGGTTAATTGCCATGTAAGAATTAAGTCTTGATTCACAACAGGCATGTGAACTTCTTTTTGCCACTCAGCTAGGAAAGGTACTGTATACAGTGTCCATCTCTGAGTTTCCGTGACCATGACTTGTTGTAGATCTTCAGTATTCCAAACCCCATAATCTCTTGAAAGAAATCATCCAGATAAAACATTGAGTAATGAAGCCAATGAAACAATTCAACTAACTAGACTTGAGTATTCATCCTTATTTCTTAAAAATAATAATATATGCACAGATTGAATTCAATTCATTGATCAAAGCTAATTTCTGATTGTTTGGTCATTTCTCCTTATTGTCCCTCTTATGTTCTCAAACTAGAATTCAGGGTTAACACATCGCTTATAAATATTATACATCTCAGATTTTTTATCTTAGCATATTTTCATCACTTTTGATTAAAAATAATTTGTTATTACTACTAATCCACCTGTAAGATACGAAACACTAACCTTCTGTTACAAAGCTTCAACAAAATCTAACTTTCCATTTTTTTCACTATGTACAAGGTACACTAACTGCCACCTCCTGGCTA
>JAUUVJ010000307.1 GCA_030589605.1 Candidatus Hodarchaeota archaeon
CATCAGGAGAGAGATTTACACTTTCAATCCAACGTGCAAAGGCTTCAGTTAGTATTTTTGATGTTTTTTCTGATATAGATGCCTTGATAAGTTCCTGTTTCAAAGAAATAGATGGATCCTCGCTATATCTGAATAGATATAAATGATTATCATCTAAACTGAATGTACCTAATTTGTAATGATATCCAAACTCACCTATATGTACAATCTCACTTTTTACTTCTTTTTTTTCATTAGTTGCGAAATCAGGAACAGGTACAACGAAGGGCTGG
The DNA here is from genome assembly GCA_030589605.1 of Candidatus Hodarchaeota archaeon. GTDB lineage: Archaea > Asgardarchaeota > Heimdallarchaeia > Hodarchaeales > Hodarchaeaceae > Hodarchaeum. The sequence continues at coordinate 273 of JAUUVJ010000307.1, forward strand.
ATAAAACGTCCATCAAGATAAAAAGTTAGTTCTCTACAGTAAGCTTCAGTTATTACTCGTGGATCTGTTTTCATTTTTTCCTGTTCTTTTTTCTGAGACTTGTATCCACTAAATTCAATCGGTTTTAGAACATAGGAAGGAATTTTTTCTTTCTTGGGATCTAATAATTCTTTTAATTCCTCATTATTAACATAAGTAGTAAGGTGGATATATTTACTATCATGACTCCAAGTAAATTCAATAACCTTTTGGGGAAAATTTGTAACTTTAATGGCTTCTCCTCCGTTAGTTGGCATCACATAAATCTGCATTCCTTTTTCTGAACGAGAAGAAAGAAATGCTAGATATTCTCCTGAAGGAGAAAACTTTGGAGCTTTATCAAAATGAGTACCTGATGTAAATTGGAAGTAATCTTTTTCACCAAGGGTTTTCATATAAAGAGCACCTTGGTACTGATTTGTTTCTTCATTTATCTTTCTTATAGAAAAGATACATTTAGTTCCATCAGTTGTAGGGGAATTTGGAAATTTTAAATTCACGTAATCCTCACTAGTTACAATTTCACTCGAGTTATTTGACATTTCGAATCACAAAGGTCTTAATTTATTCAATTTATGCTTTTTCGTATTTATTAATAGATATTTCTTTGATCAACCTGAAAAGGTATAATAGGTACAAGCTTCTATTTATTTAAGTTAGAAAAGCTATTTTGACCAAGAATTTGAATGATTTGATCCCATTTGAAATTATTAACGAAAGAGATAACTCCATTTATTTATACTCTAGCTTTTTTATTTTGCTTAACAATCCTACTTATACTTATTATCTTCTTCTTCCTATCAAGAGATCCAACTATTCAGCTCGTATTACTCATCTTAATTATATGTTGCCTAGTTGCCATCTATAAAAATCATAAAAAAAGCAATAAATATTATAATAAGCGTGATACCAAATTTTAAGGTTCTTCCTCTTTCGATAAGTACTTCTCTAACCATTCTTCCCTTGTTCTTGAGACTCCGTTAATTCTAGGTTCGCATTTACCCTTTGAATGGATGTAAATCAGATTATTACTCGAGCCACGAATCATTAAAAATTTATCATCAGTTATAAATACACCACAAACAACACACTTCATACGTTGAAATTTTTGCTTAAAATCAACAGATCCCTTGACTTCTGTTATCACTTTTCGAGGCTTAGAATTATTATTCTGCACTTCCTTGATGAGATCATGAACTGTAATATTTACATTGTCCAAATCATTAACATTGAATCTAACTGAATCAGAGATTTGTTTTTTAATTGCGGTTTTTTCTTGTTTAGGCACAGTAGACAAAAAAAGAGGACATGATAAGAAATGACATTGTGTCGGTTCAGACCAATATGCACAAAGTTTTATATTCCTGTAAATACAGCACTTTCGTATTTCTCTGTATTCTTGCATCTCTTCTTTAATCCTTAAATAACACTAAGATCTGAAAAAAGTATTAGAATCTCATTTCTTTATACTTTTGTATGAAAAATATTGATAGAAAAGAATGTGAAGAGATGTTAAAAACAAATAAATTCTAGAATAAATGGAATTCAACATTAATTATAAAGAATTATTCTTGTCAATCTAGAAATGAGAATGATTTTAAAATAAGAATAACTTAAATTTGACTAATAATGAATCATGCTTTTAAAGTTGAGGCACAAAAATGGCCGAAAGCGAATTATTAAGTAAATTGAAAGCAAATAACTTTAAGGTTACACCAGGGGCAATGGAAGTATTAAAAAACAGCCATATCCCGGTAAATGATCTTGTAAATGATATTGCAATCTCATGGGGAGACGAAGAAAGAATTATTACAACTAAGAAAGCTATAAGAGTAATGCTAAACTCTCAAAAATTTTCCGTTTTTTCTAAAGAGATAACAGAAGAAATAAAGAAAAAAGCAGAGCTAGTAGTAGTGGTTCCAAGGCATTTGATGCGTACATATGCTATAATGAAGCGTTTTGGTAATACCCCTGTAATACCAGGTCGCATTGCGCAAATTACTCATAGAAAAAAAGAGACAGAAAAAATCTATCTTGAAGAATTAGTGAAAAATGGTTTTATTAAAAAGAAACTAAAAGAAAAAAATCAGTATTCCTATCAAATTTTGTGATATAACAACTTTCTTTAATAAAAATTAACCAATAAATAAGACTCTATAGAAAGATTAAATAGATGAATTTGAATATTCTTGTCTTTATTTACATTAGAAACGCGAGAAAATGTATATGAAACATATTCGATTAATTTTCATAATAAAATACTAAATTAAGGGAATTATCATGTATAAATTAGTTTTACTTCGTCATGGTGAGTCGACATGGAATCAAAAAGGTCTCTTTACTGGCTGGACTGATGTAGATTTATCTGAAAAAGGAACATCCGAAGCTATAACATCAGGACAGGTTTTAAAGCAAAAAAATTTCGTCTTTGATATAGCCTACACAAGTGTACTAAAAAGAGCCATTCGAACTCTTTGGATAGTCATGGATGAAATGGATATGATGTGGATTCCAGTTCATCGATCTTGGTGTTTAAATGAGCGACACTATGGCGCTCTTCAAGGCCTTAACAAAGCTGAAACAGCTGAAAAGCATGGAGAAAAGCAAGTTCTTATTTGGAGACGAAGTTATGATATCCGCCCTCCAAATCTAGAAAAATCGGATAAACGATATCCTGGAAAAGATCCAAAATATAGCAATCTGAAAGAAGATGAAACTCCCACCTCAGAATGTTTAAAAGATACGGTAGCGAGAGTACTTCCCTATTGGCATGAGCAAATTTTACCTTCAATAAAAGCAGGATCAAAAGTACTGATTACAGCCCATGGCAATAGTCTCCGTGCATTAGTGAAATATTTAGATAATGTCCCAAATGATGAAATTTTAAAACTCAATATTCCTACAGGCATTCCACTTGTTTATGAATTAGATGAAAATCTCAAACCGATAAAACACTACTACCTAGGCGATCCAGAAGAAGTAAAAAAAGCAATGCAAAAGGTAGCTGATCAAGGAAAAGCAAAAAAATAAAATTGACCATCTCTCTGTTTTGGTCAAATATTTTTCATTAAAATAGATAGTCAGCTTAATTATTAATATTACTGCTTTTAATTATCTCGAGATGATAAAGCATGGGTTGTACAACTGGTGCAAAGCTTTTTAAAAAATCTAATACACTAATTGCATTTAAGAATAAAGATTTTGAAATAAAAACTCATAAGGATAAACTGATTCTAGATCATAAAGATAATTTTGGAGTAGGAGGGTTGAACTTCGACAATAATAAACCTTCTGGTTTTTCTATTGGAATAAACAAACATGGACTAGTTGCTGTTAACTCCCATGTCTTGACAAAATCAGATCCTTCATATGATTTACTTACTGAACGCATAGTTTTGGAAGCCAAGACTATTGATGAAGCAATTGATATTTGCAAAAAAGAGATTAACAACGCTCAAAAGTATCAATGGTGTAATATGGTCATTTCAACCCCTGAGGAGCTTGCTGCAATTGAATTAGCACCCCCAAATATTGGTATAGATCGATCAAGTGATTTTATTGTCCGTACTAATCATCAACTGACATTAAACTCTAATGAACCAATTATTAAATCCTTTGGTAAAAAACACCTGTTAGATAGTATTATTCGTTATGAATATACCAAGAAAAAACTAGAATCCTGTTCCAGTAAACAGGAAATTGTTTCTACTTTAATGTCTCATAATAAAAATGGACCAATTTGCCGTCATGGTACTAAATCTTTTCAAAAACGATCATATTTTACTGTGTACAGCTATATCGTAATTGTTCAAAGGAACACGAACCTTTCAATAACCTGGGATGTTGTAAAAGGGCCACCTTGTCTTAATTCGTATCAAAACATAGATATTGATTTTCCATTAGATGAAAAAAAAAGAAATTACATTCAAGGGTTATATCCTGTTTAGTTTACCAAATTTGTATATAGAAATTAAAATGAAAGAATGTAGACTAATTTATTAGTCACCTTTTCTATTCACTTCTAGAACGACTAGCTATCCATCTTCATACGATCTATCTAGGCAAATAAACATTAGCACATCTTTTTCTATTGCAGAAAATGAATGTAAAACAGAGAAAATATCAGGGATACCAACTGAATCGGAATTCTCTCAATTAATTAGCATTTTCAGCAACGTCGAAGATTTTTACAGCAATTCCTACTAATTCATTCAAGTTCAAACTCTTTCGCTTTCTAAATGCTTCATAAAATCTTCTAGTTAGAAGTAAACAAACAGAAAAGAGAATTAATGCAAAAAAAACATATACATGAAGATGATGAGTTGATATAGAGAAGGCTTTTCAAAAGTTTATACTGTATCTTCAAAATTGAAGTTCTTCCTCTGTTTATGTATCCGAATAACGAATTAAATAGCATTATTTATTGTAATAACGAAGGAGGTATTAATAATACTCAAAAAAACAAATATACGTCGAAAATTGAATACCACTTATCAGAACTGAAGTGAAGAATCATTCACTTCTAATTCTCTTAGTGACATACAGTTCATAATGTGTTTGGCTTATACTAAATTTACAATTTGGGAAAATCGGAATGATCCAATAAAAATTGAGAAAAACTTATAAACAAGTAAAATATTTCCCTATCTTGTAAGGTAGAAAAACTCCTTACAAATAAATATTCTGGAGAAAAGGTGAAAAAAAATGACAGGATTTGCACGTGCTCGTGTAGAAAAAGTAATTCGAACCGCTGGTGCTTATAGAGTATCCGCTGGTGCGATTGATAGACTAAATGAAACTTTAACAGACTATGCAACTAATATTGCAAAATACGCAGTTGATATAGCCAGACACTCTGGCCGAAAGACTGTTAAAGAGTCAGATATCAAACTTGCTGCAACGAAATAAACGGTCTAACTTATTTTCTAGACCCTATTTCTATTTCTTTTTTTTTTTTTATATTTTTGATTTTACTGTTTTTACATTCATTTATAACAAAATTAAAACATTCTTTCAATCCTTTTGGATAATTTCAGGTTCGATTCAGTTAATAATTAGTTATTCACTGTCAAGTTCTCTTTCGAGTAAAAAATTTCTTCTAAAAATCAATGGAATTTACAGGTGTAAAGACACTTACAGATTCCTTTACCTCGAAATGATCTTCAATATTTTGGTTATGAAATAACTAATGATGATCAAGTTACTCA
>JAUUVJ010000143.1 GCA_030589605.1 Candidatus Hodarchaeota archaeon
AAATGCTGGAAAAAGTTCACAAAAAGGACAGAACACCGTATGTTCTTGTAACGAAAAAGACATGAAAGGAAAAGTAATAAATGAGGGAAATCAATTTTAATTTGAAGGGGATTGTTCAAAGGAGAAGGCTTGTTTTAAGTTGAACTTTGACTGTTTAAAACATCTAACTGGCAAACCTGAAATTATCCCAAGATCAAAACAAAAGGAAAAGGGCATTTCTCGTTGGACATTGGATATGTTCTTTGGATTTGATCAAAAGGATTCTAAAAGGAGTGACATACCTAAACCTCCGCCACCGCACAATGATGACAATCCTACAGATTTTTGACGTTTTTTCATCTCATGAAGTAAAGTAACAACTATTCGTGTACCAGTACATCCCACAGGATGTCCCAATCCAATTCCTGAACCATTTACATTCGTTATTTTCCGATCTAATTCTAAAGCTCGCTCTGCTGCAAGATATGTAGCTGCAAATGCTTCATTTATCTCTATTAATTCTACATCATCAAGGGAATACTCCTTGGAACTTTTGAATAAATCCTTCGTAGCTTTAACAGCACCCATTCCCATCCTGTTAGGTTCACAACCACCAATCCCATAACCCCTGATTATTGCTAAGGGTTTTAAACTGAGTTCATCAGCCATTGTGTTACTCATAATGACAATAGCAGCAGCACCATCATTTATTCCGCTAGAATTGCCAGAAGTGACAACACCATCTTTTTTGAATACTGGTTTCATTTTAGCTAATGTATCCAACTTATAATCCTGAGGATGTTCGTCTGTATCAAAAGTTATTTGTCCTTTCCTAGATTTTAAAATAATAGGTACAATTTCGTCTTTAAACCGTCCAGATTTAATCGCCTGAATAGCATTTTGATGTGATCTGAGAGCAACCTCATCTAATTCTTCACGAGTTAGTTTATATTCTTCAGCTAAGATTTCAGCAGTCATTCCCATCAATTTATCACCCCCCGCTTTTAACCCTTCCATTACACCATCAACAAAAACCTTATCAAAATAACGTGAACCCCATCTCATGTCATAGGATAAATAAGGTATCGTACTCATACTTTCTACTCCACCAGCTAATATAACATCTTTTCGATCATCAGCTTTAATTTGATGCATCCCAGAAACTATTGCTTCCATAGCAGAGGTACAAACACGATTTATTGTTACTGCTGGGACTTCTTTTGGAATATTTGCCCTTAGTGCAGCTACTCGGGCCACATTCATATATCGATTATCTTCGACACAACAACCAAATCTAACATCATTGATATATTTACTTAGATCTTGAATACCAGTTGCTTGAATAGCCCCTTTCATAATTTCAGCTGCCAAATCAGGTGAATGTAAGTTTTTTAAAGCACCTCCAAAATCACCAATTGCAGATCTTACTGCAGATACAATTACCACATTTTCAAGTTTAGTCATTTAATCACCAAAAAATAGAAAAAAGAGAGAATAGGTGTTAGATAGTCTTAGTTACTTCGTGATGCTTTATTACTAACACCGAGTAATGCAGCAATAGCAGGAGATAGAGCTAATAAAAGCCAATAAAAGAAGAAATCTAACAAAGATTCTAAAGCAACAGTGATAGTACCGCCAATTAATAGTTCTTTAACAAGATAACCAATAACTATAGCAAGTGAAGATACTGCCCAAAGAATGAAGAACAAAAGTGATAGTATCCCAGCTTTCTCACCTGATTCTAACCATCGTGTACTTCCCCAATAGGTGAGTAAGCATACAATGAACCATGTTAAAGCAAAAACTAACTGGGCTGCTTGAGCAGCCTCAAGTATGCCCAAGTCACCAATAATATCCGCTAAGAATTCTTCTAAATAACCAGATAATATCCATCCTAACAAAACAAATACAAATGTTCCAACATAAACAGCAAGTTTTTCATTACCTTTCATCATATTCACCTTAATAATCATTATCTAATTCTTGTATAAATTTCTATAATATTAAATAGACGAATAAGAAGTGTCTTATCTTCACAGAGTGAGAAATTTTTTTTAGAGGAACACGAAGACAAGGGGAAAAAATCAGCTGTCAGGGTTAGGTAAGTCTAGTAGCATCTCAGAATGCCTTAATGGGAGCTCTAAGTCCTGAAGAAGTGACGAAAGCCATGAAACTTGCTTTCCTGCATAAGTTAATTTAATTCCCGTTTTCGGTTCTACAACTATTGCAGTCGCAAAGCTCAACTCTTCGAGCAGTAATTCGAGTGTTAAATCCACTTGATGATGTGTCTTTAAGTAATAGCGTAGAACAGTGAGCTGTAAATAACCCATCATCGTAATGAAGATGTGAGCTTTGATGGACTGTTCTTTCGAATGAAAAACAGGTCGAATAGCGAGAGGGGACTTTAAATACATAAAAACTCGTTCAACATCGACCCGATTGAGATATTGGGTCAGGATTTTTTTGGGACTATCCTCCAGGTTGGTCATTATACGAATCAGCTTAGTTCGTTTTCTTTTCCGCTTCAATGTCTGCGCATTTTTTGTTAAAATTATCCGCTCTTCCTCCTGTTTAACGGTGAAAATGCTCTTTAAACCCAGACTTGTTATGAGCTCTTGTACTTTCTGTTGTTTACTATCCAAGGTACGTCCCTTAACTTGTTGTGTAAATTGCTCTACTCGTGATACCTTGTTATCGAACTTTTCTAGCCCCTTCTTACGATTTTTGATATTATAGGCTTCGATGACACGATGATCTTGATATATTGCCTCTTGAATTTTCCAATGTTTTCCATTGATCATTCTTATTTTGACTTCGCCAATTGGTTGATATTTTGTGATATCACACCCAGCTATGTAATAGTACCTGTGCTTATCAAGATATTGGATCATATCAAAGGAATAACACCCATCGTCAAAGACTAACAGGCATTTTTTATCAGGTGGGAGTGCTAGATAGTCTTTAAAACAGGTAATATCACTAGTATTACCTGGGTAGACCCTATAACTGGTTGGTAACAATTCATCAGTACAGCTCAAAGCAAAGATGACTTGGGGTTGGCCTCGTCGATGGTCCTTGTTAAAGCCTTTCGATCGGAAAGAATCAACGTCTGAATAGAAAAAGATGGAAGTAGTGTCAAAGTAGGTAGTTGTGGGTTGATAGTTCAAAGCAGCAAGTGTTAAAGCAGAATATTTACGAAATAGTTTCTCTGGATCAGTTAATAATGCCATACCGCCATAACATTCATTAACGTGATCTATCACGACTTGTTGTTCCAGTAGTGAATGATTCAAATATCGTACTGATCCTAATTTACTTAATGGACGGACACCACGAGTAGCCATGAGAAATTGTAGCAAACGAATTTGTTTTCCTGTCGCTCCTGCCTCTTTTAGGTCTTTCTTGAGATGTCGTGTGATATTCAGCTTCTCAAATAATCCCTGGAGTATAGCTTCCCCTAAAAAAACCGATTCTGCACTTGTTAAAAGCTTTTCAATAATTTCACCTATTTTATTTATCGATCCTAGTGAATAAGACTGTGTGACGGGTTTTCGCCGCTTCTTATCATATTTTGATTTCTGTAAATACAAATAACTTTGTTTCCCAGTAGTCTTAATAGTGAACACAAATTGCTTCTGCATAAATTAACCATCCTTAAATTATCTATATCATATTAAGTTATTATCCTTTTTAAGTTTTACTATAATAAATTTTATAAAATAATTAACCCCGTAGTTAACAAGTAATAATAACTAACTTATCTTATCTTCTTTTTTAATCTTGTTCCAATGAATTAGACTCTGTGAAAATCAATTTTTCTCTTTCACTCCCCTTTGATTCATGATTTCATGCAAATTATTGTTATTCAGTTGTTATTCTCTTTTTTCCTGCTAATAAAAAAATGCATTTTGTGAAGATGAGAAGTGTAGAGAATTAAATTTATTAATATTTCCTATATTTCATTATTATAATATACCTAATTAATAGATATAAAAAATATTTGTACTAATTTTCCCTTAAAAAAGAAATACAACAGGTAAAAGAAAAAAAGTTAGGAAAAAGAAAAAGAGAAATGATAAAATTGAAATTCCTTTAAAATTTCTTCTTCTTATTTCTAATGATATAAACAACTGTTCCTAGGCCAAATATACTAAAGATCCATTCAAATCCAGGTGCTCTACCACCTACCTTGGTTTCCTTTTCTAATGTTAAAATAGAAGTTGGGAGTCTTTGAAGGGTTAGATTGAAAGTAACTACCTCTCTACCATTTGAAGGTTCTAAGAGTAATGCTAAATATATGTAATCCTGGTTTGTCGGTGCTCCGTAACCTGTTGTGTAATTTCCTAATTGATCGGGGTTACTCAGAATCGGATCCTCCTTTAGGTTGAATATCAGAAGTACATGCTCATCTGCGGAAGATAAAATATTAGGAATATCGACATACATTCTGATTCCATTATCCATCGTTCCATTGAGTGTATGAACTTCGACCTCAGTCCAATCATATCCTGCTGCAGGAACTTTCACGATAGCTCCATCAGGGTATCTAGTAGTATTAATCTGTACATTAGTCAGCGAAGCTTCGTTATCAGTAAAATTGGCCCCATGATCAAAATTATAATAAAAATCTTGAACATCATATACTCCTAATCTTAGATAATTTTCATATGGCAAATAATCTGTATTATTATCCATATAACTGTCTAATGCTATCCAAAAATTGCCTGTTTCACTTGATATCGTTCTGTAAGGGTATATATCTTCAAAAAAATCCTCACTGTTTACACTATCTGATATTTCTGCTCTTTCATTTATAATTTCTAGGTGCTGTATTTCTCCATTAACTTCTTCAAAAAGAGTTAACCTAATATTGACATCAATATCTTGCCCTCCATGTGATGCGACTAAATCATTATTATCATCATATTGTGCTCCCCAATATATATTCCACCATAAACGTTCATCTTCAAAAGTAGATTTTATATTAAATAGTCTACTCTTAGAAATAAATGGAATATCTGTTTTAGATAATTCAAAAACATCTGTGTCCGTAGTTAGATTAACCGAATCAGGATCAGTTTCCATATCCTCCCAATCACTGAACTCAAGATTTTCTTCAAGATTATTTAATGTTACTCTTAAATTCATCCATACTTCTTCATTTATTGTATTATGAACTATAAGAATATATTCTCCTGGCATTGCTACGAAATTATAAGCTTTATATTCAGAAGCTGCATCCGAAAATGTTTGTGTAGGAGATGAAAAACCATCCTTATTAATTATATCAGTAACTACTACGTCAGAATCTTCAGAAAAAAGATCAATACGCATACTAGAAATAGAATTAACAGAGAAAGTTAATACTTTATACATATCTGCTGCCAATTTGCTATATATGTACGTTTCTAGTTCTACTGCTGGAGGTTCTAAGTCTTCAAGTCCAATCAAATACCTAGCTGTTCCATCATGGCGCACAAGAATATAATTAGGTCTTTTACTCTCAAGACTAGTACTCACATCAACTTGGTCTAATCTACTTATTGCAACTGTATTATTCAAACCAGGTCCAAAAAATTGGGTTGGAGTAACCGGCCCTGGAATACCTCGGAGAGGTTCGAAATAAACTCTTGTCGTTTGTCCTTCAGCTGGATTAAATTTATACCAATCTAATGTTAAAAAAGCATTCTTTTTTATTGCGTCAGTTAGTTCTGAATCAGGTAAACCAACGATAGTGGGTTTAATAGTATCCTCAATTCTCAATGTTTCAGGTTTATATGTACTACATTTGATATTGTAGAAATGAGGTTCATTAATTGGATTAAAAATAAGAGAATAAGATCCTTTTTTTTCAGCAATAAAACAAAGGTACTCATCATCACCATCATCAAACTCATAAGGCTCAATTATTGCTCCATTAGGATCAAAGAGATTATAGTTGAAATAATTTGTACCTTTATCAGGGAAAAAATTCATTCGAACGCTTATCGGTCCAACAACACCTACTGCGATCCTTAGATGAAAATTATTATCTGGTTGTACAAAGAAGATTTCTTCACCATTATCATCGATTGCTTGAGCTGAGTTGTTAGTACTAATAGTATAGTCACCGTGTGATTCAGAGCTTGTACTGTTAAAAATTAGCCAGCTTGTTTTTCCATAATCAATATTATTTTGGTCAGTTAAAGGTGAAAAACTCCTCTTGATATGGAATGGGTATTCATATGATACATTAGCTGATGATTCAATATTGAATTCATCACTCAAAGCATTGTTACTTTGTCTCCATAAGATATCTACAGGAGTTTCGGAATTAATAGTAACACTAGGATAATCAAATGATGGCACTAAAGCAACAGATTTACGAGGAGCTGCTGCTGACAATGATATCTCAACTTTTTCATCTGCGAGAGCAGCCACAACTGAACTGGTTGTGAAAGTTAAGATAAATGAAATTATCATTAATAAACTAATAAATTTGATTCGAAATGGGGTTTTAGACATTTATATTCCTCTGTGATTTTATTTGAATGTTTATAATCTGCATCTGTAATATGCAATACTTCACTATTGAAATTTGATCTTTAAAATAGTTCACCATTCAATGAAAAACAAGTTCCAATTCAAAGAAAAGTTGACACAATGTATTACATTTGAAGAAATTACTCTAGGATACAAAGTTGAATACGTGTTTATACTAAAACAAACTTTAATTTCTCATAGGTTTCTCTCCTTAATTTATTAAAAATGTAAATTAGTAGTAAATATAGGTTTTTCATTCAATCTAAAGAATATCTTAGCTCCCTACTATTATTAAAATGCATAAAAACAATCAGAAATTTGATGATTAGAATAGACGCATTTATTCCAATTTCTCTTCTTGACTTACATTATGATCTCTGAAGAATAGGTATTAATATAAGATAGAACGATAATGTTTTAGATACTAAAAATATTCCATTATTATCATATTAAGAGTACCCCAATCGGTACTGGTGAATTCTATTGCTTGAGAATGATGACGAAGAAATCATGGATCGTTTAGCACAGATTGAAAGAGTACTTAGAGAAGTGCAGAGTCGTATTCCTGATCTTGAAGGTTTAGCAGTGGTAACTAAAGATGGTTTACCCATTGCTAGCGCATTATACTCAAACACAGATGAAGACAGGATATCTGCAATGACAGCAGCTAGCTTATCACTCTCAGAACGTGTTGTGATGGAGTTAGACAGAGGAAAAATGGAACAGGTTATCATATCAGGATCAAATGGATTGGTTATCATTCGTGACTCAGGTGAGCATGCTGTTTTAGTTGGTATTGCCCGAGTAGACGCAAAACTTGGATTAGTCCTTTTAGATATGAAAAGAGCTGCAAAAAAATTAGAAGCAATGATCTAAGCTTAAACTTAGAAATAGTTCTTAGTATTTATTTCTATAATTATTATTGCAAATTAAATAAGTTTTCTTATCTGCTGATTTGAATTTCAGTTTAATTAATCAGTTATCTCCATTAAAACGGAAAGTTCGGTTAAATAGCAGCAGATTTCAATATATTATATCACTTGTACTAGAATTCTTCATTCGTCAATCCTAAGTCTAAAGCAATTTGGGCAATACATGATTCCAATATCAATGCAGTTGTATACTCAAACAATGGTAAATAAATACCAGGTTCAATCATTTTTAATTCATCTGGATCACTATTCTCATTTCTTCCTAAAATGTGTAATTTAATATCAGATTCAGAAATAATTTCAGATTCTGGAAAAGATGTTATGTATACTATTTTCATATTGCTTTTTTTGGCGATCCTAACCTGGTTCATTAATATTGATGAGCTTCCACTTCCTGAAATCATTATTAACAGATCATTTGTCTTCCTAAAACGCCAGTCACTAATCGAACCTGCATTAATATCTAAACCTTTAAATCTACTTGAACAAAAGTCGCTGATACTATGATTAATACCTTTACCTAAAAAGTAAACTTTCGATTGATAATTATTACAATAGTTTTTGATAAGTGTTCTGAATAAATTTAATTCGGGATTACTTATTATTTTTTTGAACGATTCCTCTGCAGAAACTAGCATATTAGATGTTCCATTATTAAAACCATTAGCACAAGAACCACTGTAAACACCATTAACAATTCCCATTCCGATGACGAGTGTAGTCAGCTCAAAAATGGTTCCAAGAGGATTTAAAGGCACATTACTTTCAGTAAATAATAATCCTTCATCTAAAAACCTATAACCAAGAGGTATTTGAATAACAGCATCAGACATTCTGGCTGCTTTTGAGTCCATATTACCCGTGAAAGTAAGAATTTTAGCATTTTTCCGTAAACAGTGTTCAATAGCAGATGTTGTGTATATAGTCCAACCTGAACCAGATATTGCCATAGCAACATCATCTTTTTTAATAGGATTATCAATTTCCTTTCCAAAAAATGATACAGAGAATCCTATATCTTTAAAGCTTTCACCTATGATTTTTGCAATATTACCAGATCGGCCAGAACCAATCATATGAATCGTATTTTTATTATCCTTAGCATTTAAAAGAATTTGGCAAAATTTTGCAAGAGAATGGGGGTTTGTATTTACCTTGTTTACTGTTCCTTTAGCAGTGCGAATTAGCAATTGAAAAGCTGATTCAAAGGTAGCCAAACTATTTCGTGTAGTACTGTTCATTTATAATCCCATAAATGTGTCTGTTAGATGAAATTATGTAATTCTTTCAAGTAATACTGATTCAATTATAACTGGACGAAGCTTTGCAATTAATCCCCTAACTTCATCTAGCGCTGAATCAGAGGAAGCATATACTCGAAAAACTTCCTCACCTTTTTTAACTGATTCTTTTTTCCGAAGTATTTCAATCCCTGAAAGAGGATCACGAGGCGCTCCTGCGGTACGTGCAATTTCCTTCAATGCATAATTGGACCAAGTATGTGGCCAACCGGCACTAGGAGCTCTATATAATAAAACTGGTCGATATTCTAATCGCTGTTTTAGATCCATAGGATAAATTTGAGGATCCCCTCCCTGAGATTCTATAATCTCGCGCATTTTAGCTAAAGCTTTACCATTATTCAAGAGTTCAGAAG
>JAUUVJ010000073.1 GCA_030589605.1 Candidatus Hodarchaeota archaeon
ACTACTCTTACATATTCAGGTGATACATCAATCGATCCAAAGCTCTTCGAATTCTTCAAAAAAAGCGATATCCTTATTCACGAAGCCACATATCTTACCCCAGAAGAGGTATACCATCTAGATTTACATTCTGATTTTCAATCTTTAGTAAAAGAAGCTGATAATTTATCTAATCTAGAATTCTTAATACCAATTCATTTTTCTAATCGATATACTGACGAAGAAATCTCTAATTTCATTAGTTCAATTTCAGGTAAATCTTATAGAGTTATAAATCCTTTAGATGTTCTTATAGTTATGTTAACACGAAAAAAATCAAGTTTTTATAGTAAAATAGGATAGAATTTATCATAAAAACTGGGACTCAAACCATACCTTAATATTAGCATATCCCTGCATTTTAACAAGTTTACGAAGAGCTTTCACAGTTCCGGAACCATATTGCATAGCTTTTTTCTGTTGTGTAGCTATCGAATCAGGTATTCCTAATTTCTTAGCTAATTCACGAAGTAATGTTTTTCGTATAATTTCTCCCTGCATTGTAGAAGTAATATGGGATGTAACAGGGTAAAATTGTGCATATTGTATAATCTCTGAATCTAAGTATGGATAGATCAGATTCACTCCGAAATGTTTTGCTAAACCTCTTTCCATCTTAATTTGTTCTTTCATTAAAGATTTTAAATCAACTTTCATTCTTTTCTTGATTTCTTCTATTTTCCCCTCTCGAAAAAGCAGACTATATCGTTTATACCCTCCAAAAAGTTCATCAGCTCCTTGACCAAGAAATATGGTTTTTACATGTAACTTCCTTGAGATCAATCGTATACCAAAAAATAAAGGAATGGCAACAGTGAGGTGAATTGGATTATTAATTATATTGAGCTCTTTTAGTTCATTTATTGCTGTCATTATTTGATCTGATGTTAAATAATGAATATTAAGTTGAAAATTTAGATTTTTTGCTCCATATAAAGCGTTTTGTACATCATGACTATCTTTAAACCCCACACATACTATACTTATGGAAGAAAGAGGTTGATAGGTTGATAAAATTTTAGCAATAATTGTAGAATCAATACCACCACTATATAGTACTCCTACTGAATCGTTTTTTTGTCTGTCTTTGATTATTTGTGTTAATCGATGTTCGATCTTATCCAAAACAATTCTTCCTAATTAGATCTGTTAACAATGAGCGAATTAAGGCATTTACAAGGATGAAAATAGATGATAACACCCTTATGCCTTGTACTCAAAAGATTTATCATACGAGTTTAGATAAATTTAATTAATTCAATTAGTGAATCAATGGGAGTGCTACTAGATTGGAACACCGTTCCTTTCATAATGGAAATTAATTCCTACAGGAATACCTATCCATCAGCTCATCAATCGATGGGTTGTTTCTCCGCTAGAACGGTTGAGCGGGATATTTACACCCATATAGGATATAAACCTTGGAACTAGTATCACTGATCCGTTGTGTGCCTCTCCGAGAAGTCAGACTTGTTCGGATAGCCCGTATGATTTGTTGAGATCCCTTCAGCTACGGCAAATTCATTAACCGGTAACTTTTTCAAACGATAGACTTCAAGTTCCTCGATTCAAAGAACTTTTTAAGCTTCCTCATTTCCTATCAGTTCCTTCAGAGGAATGGAATAAATAGGAGTCTTTGGCTATCTTTGTTCATGAAGAAAGCAACAATTGATAACCCTTCATCAAAGAAAAGCCTTCGAAAAAAATATGAATCGTTTTTTGCACCATTTGGAAGACTTCTTGTTAAAACAGGAATAACTCCAAATATGATATCATTGATGAGCGTTGGAGCAAGTCTTATCAGTTGTATTGCTTATTCTATGGGAGGTAGTAGAGGATTACTATTTGGTACATTTTTTCTAGGAGTTTCATCTCTTTTAGACATGCTAGACGGAAGCTTAGCAAGAGCAAAAGGAATTGCAGGACATTTTGGAGCCCTTTTTGATAGAACTCTTGACCGAATATCAGAATTTTTCTTTCTTCTCGGAATAATGGCTGGGGGATATGTTTATCCAGAATTAGTTTTCTTTTGTTTTCAAGGAATGATTCTAGCTAGTTATGTGAGATCAACTGCTGAAAACAGAGGGGGTTTGAAAATGGATTCTACAAAAGGGTTATTTGAACGAAAAGAAAAACTCACTCTTCTTTCTGTGGGGTGTTTAATCGAGATCCTACTTATTGAAGAAGTAATTTCTAGTATATGGCTATTTGATTTTGGAATACTGTCAGTTATTATTTTCATCATTGGACTTGTTTCAAATATCTCTGCATTTCAAAGATTGGAATTTGCTAGGAAATATCATTCAAAAACAAAAAAGACATCTGATTAGTCAGATATCTGTATTCCTAGAAATAATAAGGAAAATATCCATTCAAATTTGAAATTATAATTTTATGCAGATCTTCCTAGTTTAAAATGAAGAGGATTTTGGTTTTGTTATTTTCACTCTTTTCTTACACACAGGACAATTCCCTCGTATTTTCAACCACTCTGCAAGATGTGAATAATGAGCTGGACTACCACATTCAGGGCAACGACTAAGTAAGTCTGATGTTGATATTTTCATCCTACATACAATACAATTTTCATCAACATCGGAGACTGATTCTTCTAAGCTAGATTTAGTAGGAATTTTGACTCCTTTTGCTATAACCTCTAATCTTTTTCCCCTCATATTGAATGATTCCATTGCTCTTGGTGATTTGGATTTTTGAGCTGCTTTGTGAAATAGTTTTGAAGCATATTGAGGATTTTCTTCTTCATTAGCCAAAGCAGCTTCAGCTAAGATTGGAGCTGGTGTATTATCTTCTCCTAGACTTTCTAACAATTCATCATAAAGAGCAATAGCTTGATTTGTGTTTTTTTTTCGCAATATGTCTCTTGCTGAATCAATTAGCTTTAATAAATGATTATATTTATTTAATTCTTTGGTTAATAATTCTATATCTTTCTTTTGCATTCTTTTTTCTTTAGATATAGTTTTATCTAGAATATCCTTCGCTATAGCTAGAGATCGTCTCATCTGGTCAATGTTACCTTTTATTAGGTGTTCCTTCACTTCCTGTAAGTAATGCTGTACTGCAACACCAGGACGTCCAGCTTTTGTAAGATATTGATTTGCTTCATTAACCCTACCCCGTTTTTGCATTTCTGTCGCAGCCGCAATTAATACCGTATTTGCCTCCTCATCTGCTCCAATCGTGCGTAAAAGTTCAGCTGCTTCCATATATTTGTTTGTATTATATGAATATCTCGCTAAATTTCTAATAGTTTGATCACGATTATGAATAAGAGAGGAATTTTGATCAATAATTTGAACTGCAGCAGGAATGAAATCTGATCCACCAAAATCTATATAAACTTTAGCAGCGGCGAATGGTTTTTTTCCTAAAACGAAAGCAGCCGCGGCATTATGAGGATCATTGTTATGTACATTTTCTCTCGCCAATTTTAGAAAAACTTTTTCTATATCTTTTAGAGAGAAATGTTTTTCTAATCTACGTAGTGCAAGAACTTGTAATGTCTCTGGAGTTCTTAAAATCATGTTAGCAGCCTGATCTAACGAGTTTTTTGCATAAAGTTCAATAGCGTCTATATGCTTTCCCTCTCGCTCTAGATTCTGCGCTTTCTTCAATTTTTGTGTAGAAGTTTTTCTTAAGCTCAAATAGATTATAATTACAGCTGATACAATTAATAGGAATAATATTACAACTTCTCCGTTCATATTATCAGCCTTTTATTATTAATTGATCCAAATCTGAGAAGAATTTTGACAATTTGGTGATTTACATTGAATTTTATTTCTTTATATCATCAACCATTCAGGAATTTATGAATTGTTAAGTGATTCAGTTTTTTTGTTTTCCATTCTTAAACAACTTCAATAAAAAATCCTTTTGATAAACTATCAACTTTCAAACATTGGACATATTTCAGCTACCACAACTCCAGAAATAGCATTGATTCAGAGTATTAGTATTCTCATTTGAAACTCTACTGGTTATACCAATTTGAATTAATGAACCATTCGTCTAGGTATATTGAAGATTGGTTTAACACCATAATGATTACTGTATTCACTGTGAAGATTAGAAAAACTGTTCTTTATCAAGATTTCAATTTTTTTATACCAGTTCCATTACTCTTTGGGGGATTTCAGATTCATATTGAATGTAAATACTCCCAGTAACTTGATAATAAAGATTAATGTCTTGAAAGAATTTGAATGAAAGAAATGAGGTTTTTCAATTAATGCACTGATAATTTATTATCCAAATTCAACGACAAAATTCTCACATTTGATTAATAGTGATTTAGTCGGTTTGATTCGATAAGCCATAACATGATCATAATATTGTGGTATTAAAACTCCTGCCTCTTGGATTGAACCAGTCCTTATGAAATCATAAATTGATTAATTAATTCCTAGAATGAGACGATCTTTATGTCTACATGGCAATCATTTTTCAATCAGTTATCTAAACCCGCAAAAGAAGAAGAAATCCCTATTTCCGAAGAGATTTGTAGTTGTAATACTGGGAAATTAAAATTCTCTGGAGAATCTTATACCTATAAGGGAAATTGTAATTTACATTCTGCCTGTTGTGCTATTCAAATTGATAAACACAAAGCATTAAAAAATTGTGGATATGTGTTGAATTCATGTAAAACACAAAGCAATTTAACAGAAGATCAGAGTAATTGTGTTTTTCCTTTGGAAGCATTCCTAAAAAGATAATTAAAATCTCCTTTTTCTGGATACTTTTTTCGTCACATGTATACGCTAGCTAACTTATTAACAGCTTTTTCTACTAAACCGTTTGCGGCTTTCCAGTTCAATCCTGTTCTTCCCAAGGTTTGACCCCATGTTCTTCCTTGAAGTATACGAGATATCAATAATAACTCTTGAGAGGTACTCAATTTAATTGAGGACGGAGAGAGAAAATAAGCTAGTGTCAATTCATGGATAACGTCTATAGCTAATAAAAAATTAATATTCCCCTTTAAGTAATTCTGTAAACGAAAACCGCCACTTGATGTTATTTTTGGTGTATAAGCAGGGGGTAGACTACAACTTTTAAGTATTTGTAAAACTAATTCCGGTTTCATTGAATGTAAGGAGTGTTTGAGTAAACTAAGAAATTGTAATTTAAAATCAGTAGAAGCCTGATCTATAATTCGTCGAATTTGAGGGGAATTCGCGCGGATTACCACTACATTCCATTCCCCAGTTTCTATTGTTTTTATAGGTCTTATATGAACAATTTTAAATCCGAATTTTTTCCAAAATTTCATTAATTTAACAGTCGCACCGAAACTAACACCTATCCAATCATAAGACGAGAATTCTTGTATTAACTTCTCCAATGCTTTTCTTCCATATCCTTTTCCAATTAAACTCGGATGAGAAGCTATTCTTACAATTCTTATACCTTGGAAATTAGCAAAATCGGGAGAAAAGTGACGAATTGCTACATTTGCGATAATATTTCCTTCAAAAAACTCTCCTGAAACCACTCTATTAATTTCATGTTCAGACATTTTACCTTCTTTAGCTAATTGGCTAGAACCTACTAAAATTTTCTCATTTTGATCATTTATTTCATAAAACCCTATCAAAAAGTGCTTATTGGAATCTGCAATTAGCAGTAGATCATTAGGTTGGTTTCGATAATGTGCACAAATCATTATTCCAAATAATTGTTTTAGAGTAGATAGACCTTGATTTGAAAATAGATAATCAGAATCAGAATATTTCTGCAAAATGATATTTTCTTGTTTTATCTTCTGAAAAGGTACTTCTAGGGGATCTATTTCAACGTTAAGAAGAAAAGTTTTATTTAGCAATTCTTCTATTGGATCATTAAGCAGATATCTTATTGGTTGAGATAATGAGTATTCTCTAAATTTAATTTCTTTTTGATTACGTAAATAATTGACTATTTTGTATTGAAAACCCCTGCTAGCTCCTTCATAACCATGAATAGTAGAAATAAATATTTTTTTGTTTGTGATCCTTAGAGTCTCTTTTAGTATTTCTACTGGTATCGCAGCTGCTTCATCTATGATTATAATATCAGATTTCAGAGTTCTATCAACTTCGCTTGGCCATAAATAATGGAATCTGATTATGTTTGAAATTTTTATTTCATTTATTAAACCACTCTTTTTAATTGTTCTAAATTTCTTTTTATGGGAAATAAGTCCTCTTGATAGAAAATCAAATAATGTTTGTACATTTTGAGGATTAGGAGATATTATTGTGACTTTTAATGACCTAGATTTCCTTTTTGAAAGAAATTCTGCCAAAATCAAGCCAACTGCTGCAGATTTTCCCCTCCCACGATTAGCTAGAAGCACAGAACAACTATTTGCATAATTAGAATCAAAAAGATCTTTTAAGAGATTTCTAATCAGTTCTTTTTGCTCGGAAGTGACATCAAAATTCCTGATTCTTGCATTCAGATTTATTGTGAAAGGCATAGGATTGAATTGCTCAATTACGTCCTTTATAGAAAAGCTATCTGTCTTCAGGGTGTCATTATCTTGGATGTTTGTCAGAAACCATTTTAATAATATTGACTTCTTAATATCAGATTCTTTAGAAATTTCTTTTTCTAAGTGGAATTGTTTTTTCTTTATTGAATCACTCCAATCATCATAGGGTAATCCAAGAAGAAAAATAATACCTCCTCCTCTAACTGTTTCAAAAAGAACACTGATTTTATTTGGATTAAAATTCGCCCTAAGATCAATAAAAAGAAAATCAGTGGTCATACCTAATATATTTGATACGCCATTAAATGTAAGAATCTGGATATTCTTAAAAGATGATATATTCTGGCTTATTTTTTGGAATTTAATAGTTTTTAATATATTTTCAGTAGTTACTACTACTCCTGTTGTATTCAGATATTGTGGTTTTTTGATCCTGAGAAGAAATTCTAAAAAAGTGTTAATAGCTTTATCTTCATTTCTGAATAGAAATAACGATCTTTCATAATGCTGGTGAGGTTCTTCAGACAGTTTCAATCGAATCCTATTAATTAATCAATTGGGATTTTTTTAACTTTCTTTTTAATATTTTCAAGAATTTCATTACACACTTTTACGGCCATTTCATGTTCTTCTCTTATAATTTCGACCTCAAAAATAAGTTTCCTTTGCTCAGAATGGGAGATTCGATCTTCAAGACGTTTTTTAATGGTGTTTAAACGAGGAAAAGGACTACAGAGATGTGCATTGTTTAATTTAGTCGATTTCTCCCCAGGTTCACGAATTAATTCAGCTAAATCAGGAAATAATGTATAATACAATCTTGGTCTACCTCTTCCTGAACCCTGACGTTTTTTCCCTACGATTAAGTTATGCTTTTTTAATACTTCAAGATGTCTAATAATAGACTGCGGATGATCATCTAGTCTCTTAACAAGTTCATTTACAAATCCCTCCCCTGTAGCAAGTTCAGTTAACATACGTCTTCTAGTTCTATTACCTAAAACGTGGAGAATCTCGTCAATTTCCTTCATCGCGAATACATTTTTATTCTCGATTTGATAAGAGAGAATTTTTAGGATTAGTTCAATATCATTTAATAGTTCTATATCCAACATTAGTACTTCCTATATAAAAAATCTGGGATCTGATATAGAATTTTGACTTTCCGCTTCTGAATCATCTTGGGATATTAGATAAGTTTGGGAAAATTCGTGGGATTTTCTTTTTAATTCAGTTAAATTAGTTTTTTCGATTTTCCATTTTTTAATTAAGTTTTTTAGTAATTCTAAAGATGATATTGGATCATAGTCTGAAAATGAATCAGCTACAATCATTTCTACTGGAATCTCATTACGATGAGGCCAATAGGTTAAAAAAGAACATGCAATTTGACCCATGATCGTGAAATTTGCCTCTTTGTGATTATTAACATCAATTGTTGAATCAGAAGAAGAAATATAATGTACCTGCGGTTTTTGATCAATCTGACGCTGATTATTATACACTCCATCAATCAAGATTATTTTAGATACATTATTCTTTCTATAAAACTCAAATAATTCCTCAGCTATCCTATAACCTATGACATCTGGTATTGCAAAACTACTAGATGCCAAAATAAAAGTTTGAGATCCAATATTTGATTGAAGAAGAGTGATCGGTAATAATATTTCTTCAGATGTCAACTGAATCATTTCACTGAAGTAACTAGAGAAAAAACCAGCTAATTTTTCATTTTTATGGCCGAATTTGAGAATTTCCTCCGAAACTAATCCACCTACAGACCCGTAATAGCCTAACATTTCAATAGCAACTGTATTTTTAGGAAATTTTGAACCTGATCGCTTTATGAATTTAAGGGTTTCAGCTTCATCAGTTTTATCCAACCAATCTTCAATTTCGCCTGTTAAATTTTCTAACTGCAGTTTAATCTCTCCTTGTACTCCTACTACTTTTTCCAAGAGTTTTTAGCTGGACTTTCTCTTTTAATATTTTGTTTTACTTGGTTTAAAGCCTTCATAATTGCTGACAATTCAATCTCAGGTTTGATTTTTTTAACTAGATCTGATGCTGATTCGGGACTACATTCATCTAATTCCTTCTGGTGTTCTTTTAGAAAATGATTTACAGTTTTAAAGGTTGCTAGTGATATTATACCTTTTAAATCCGCTCCACTGAAACCTTCCGATTCTTTTGCGATTTGGGATAACTTTATTTTAGATGATAGAGGGATATTTATTGTAAGAACTTCAAGTATTTGTTCTCTAGCCAGTTCATCAGGTAAATTCAATTCAATGATTCTTTCAAATCTACCTGGTCTTAAAAGAGCTGGATCTAATACATCTGGACGGTTAGTTGCAGCAATCACAATTACATCCTTCAACTCTTCCAAACCATCCATCTCAGTTAAAAATGTAGTAACTAATCTCTCATTTGCACCAGTACTAGATGATTGGATATTTCTTGTTGGTATCAGTGCATCTATTTCATCAAAAAAGATTATACAGGGAGCAGCCATTCGAGCTTTATTAAATATCTCCTGAACTGTTTTTTCTGCTTCTCCTATCCATTTTGAATGGATTTCAGATCCCTTAATTGAAATAAAATTACGTGAAACACTATTTGCAATAGCACGAACTAATAATGTCTTACCAGTACCAGGAGGCCCTGTTAATAGGATTCCACGAGGAAGTTCTGTTTTCATATACTCAAACAAGGCAGAATATTTTGTTGGCCATTCAATTATTTCCTTTAATTCTTGTTTAACATCATCTAAGCCTCCAACTTCGTCCCAAGTTACATTTGGAACTTCGATGAAAACTTCCCTTAGTGCACTAGGTTTTATCTCTGCTAAAGCAGCATTAAAATCTTCAGGTAATACGGATATCTCATTAATGAGATCAGAAGGAATTTCTTCTCCCCAATTAATCTTGGGAAAGATTCGTCTTATTGCACGCATCCCAGCTTCCTTAGCAAGTGAAGATATATCAGCTCCAACAAAACCAAGGGTACGTAAGGCTAAATCTTCGAGATCTACTTTTTCATCGAGAGGCATCGAACGAGTATGAATAGAGAGTATCACTAAACGACTCTCTTTATTTGGAACACCAATTTCTATTTCACGATCAAATCTTCCCGGTCTACGTAAGGCAGGATCAACTGCATTAGGACGATTTGTTGCCCATATCACAATAATTTCTCCACGACTCTCTAATCCATCCATCAACGCTAACATTTGAGAAACTATTCTTCTTTCTACCTCTCCTGAACCTTTATCATCCCGTTTGGGAGCGATACTATCAATTTCATCAATAAATATTATACTTGGTGCTTTCTCTTTAGCTTCATCGAAGATTTCCCTTACTTTTTGTTCACTTTCTCCATAAAATTTTGACATAATTTCTGGGCCTGAAACAAGAATAAAATGTGATTCAGTTTCGCTTGCTACTGCTTTTGCTAATAAAGTCTTTCCTGTGCCAGGAGGGCCATAAAGAAGGACTCCTTTTGGTGCCTCAACTCCTAATCGTTCAAAAAGTTCAGGATATCTCATTGGAAGTTCCACCATCTCTCTCATCCGTTGAATAGATACATCAAGGCCCCCAATGTCTTCATAAGAAACCATTGGAGCCAACTCCTGTTCAGAAGTTTCCAAATCTGAAGCAATACCATTTTCTATAATCTCTATGATAGTACTATCTTCAATAACAACATGATCAGAATTAGGTGTTAGTTTGATAACTGAATATTCGATTTTATTTCCCATTGATTCTAATCGTATTTTATCATTAATCGAAAATGGCCTCCCTTTTAACATTTGTCTGAAATAAATTGCTGCATTCCCTAATACAACTTTGGAATTTGGTTTCAATACGATTTTTTCTGCAGGGGATGTTACTACCTTTTTAATAATCACTACCTCATCTAATCGAACCCCAGCATTGTTTCTTGTTGTAGTATCAATTGAAACCATTGCTTTTTTTTCATCTGGACTGTAGGCTGGCCAAACGATTGCAGTTGTTTTTTTTCCAACAGAACTTTCTATTTCTAGGACATCACCTGATGAGACATTTAATCTTTTCATAAATGTCTTAGATATCCGTGCAATACCTTTTCCTACATCACGATAGTTTGCTTCTTTGATTTTTAAACGAATTTCATCTGAACTCAATCTGTAACTAATTCCTGAATTTTTTAATGATTAGATTTAATCTATAGATACTTTTCTACCTGTTTTTACGAATTTTGATTCTTTCTTGAGTTCAACTTCTAATACACCATTATTGAATTTAGCGGTGGCAGAATCAGGAATCACATTACATGGAAGATCGAGCTCTTTGTAATATTTCCGTTTATTTGATTCAGCTTGAATTAACAAACTGTTCTCGGTAGCTGATAAGTCAATATCATCTTTCCTAACCCCTGGAACTTCTGCTATTACACGCAACACATCAGTATCCTCAATAACATCTACTAAAGGTTGTCTTTCATTGGAAGGCCTAATATGAGATCCTCCACCTTTTTTTTGAGGTATATTTCCAAATCGTTCAACGTGTGGACGACCATCAGGATCACGGGTCATTCGAAATCCCCACACAAAACCTGGGGGTTTCGAACCATCAGAGCTATCTTCCATGAAATTTCTAACACCGAATTGTCTAAAAATATCTTCAAGAAAAACATTCATTTGATCAAAAATGTTATCAACGTTAAATCCGCCAAATTGTTTCATAAAATTATTGAAAAAATCATCAAAAGGACTTTCACCACGTCTTCGCCGTGGATAACGTTCATCATCATCATGATTATCACCAGTTGGGTCTGACATATTAATTCGCACCTTTATTTTTTTGATTATCCTATGTAAAGACTTTACTTCCCTATTTATAAATACTTGTATAGTGAATTTATTTTCTAATAGAACTAATTTCAGAGAAGAAAAGATATTCTTTCTTATTTTAATTAAAAATGACATAAAAAAAATTATACATATGTTGTGAATATAATGATATTTGGTAATAAATGCAGATTGGTTTTTTTTTAAAGAAAACCTTCAATTATAATGCTGGTCATTAATTAAACTCTTTGAGAAAGCATCTATACTGATTTATTGAAAAATGTCGGATGAAATACAATAATTATTCTACATCATCAGATACAGCTGAAATTCCTAGATTTTCTACTTTGTAGGTCAGTTTTTTATATCCAAAATTCAATGAGAGTATGATCAAGGTATGAGAAAATTTTTGTTAAATACTCACTATTAATTAAGGAAAGAGAGATATGACAACCCCAAAATCAGCAGAAGAAATTCGTAAGTTAGAACTAAATTTAGAGGAATTAGTGAATAAA
>JAUUVJ010000243.1 GCA_030589605.1 Candidatus Hodarchaeota archaeon
CCAAGATATGATGGATGCAGTAGAGAAGCTAAAAGGAGTAGTTGGTTAAGATGTACATAAGTGAAAATAGTAAAGTCTGCGTACAAGGGATTACAGGCAATCAAGGGAAATTTCATACCCAATTAATGCTTGATTACGGTACTAATATTGTAGCAGGAGTAACTCCAAAAAAGGGTGGTCAAGAAGTTCTTGGTGTTCCTGTCTTTAATTCTGTTCAAGAAGCTGTACAAGAACGTGGTGTTGATACTAGTATAATTTTCGTCCCAGCACGATTTACTTATGGAGCAGTTTTGGAAAGTTTAAATGCAGGTGTAAGTATGACTTCCATTATTTCTGAAGGAGTTCCGGTACTAGATATGCTACGACTTGTGGAAACCGCTCATTCAAAAGGACTCCATCTTATTGGCCCTAACACACCAGGTATGTTAATTCCTGACAAAATTAAATTAGGCATTATGCCGAGTGATATGTGCCATTTTGGAACAGTAGCAACCATTGCAAAGAGTGGTACCTTATCTTATGAAATTGCTAAATCATTGGGTAATGCAGACATTGGTGTTTCAGCTTATATTGGAATTGGTGGTGATCCTATACGTGGTACAACATTAGTAGAAGCTTTTGACTATTACGTCAAAGATCAAGGTACTAATATTATTATACTTATAGGAGAAATCGGTGGTGATGATGAAGAAAAAGTAGCTGCTTACATTGAAGAAAATAAAGTCAAAAAACCGATTGTTGCCTATATAGCAGGGAAAAGTGCTCCTGAAGGCAAACGTATGGGACATGCTGGTGCTATTATTTCCGGTAATGTTGGAACAGCACAAGGTAAAATTGATGCATTGTCAGCTGTAGGAGCAGAGATAGCGGAAACTCCTTGGGATATTCCCAATATGGTGAAAGAAATGCTTTAAAGCGCCCTTCTTTTCTATTTTTTATGCCCGAGATATTCCTAACTCTTCTAAAAGAAGAATTAAATCTTTTTTTTGTTTTCCTACCTAGGTGGTAAGGTAAAAAGGAAAGATAAAAATATCAAAAGTTCTGAAAATATAAATAAGGCCAATTTCCTGATACAATAGTTTTATAGAGGAATGGAATTTTGACTATAGATTTTAAAGACTTAATGAATGAACTTAACCAACTTAAAAATCAATTAAAACAGCTCCAAGGGGATGTTGAATTCTTAAAGGAAAATTTTCAATCACTTGGTTATTCTAAGGAGGATACATTGGTTACAGATGAAGAGCTTCAGGAAATTCATCGAATTAAAGATCTAGTTAAAACTAACAACCTTGAAGAGTTTGAAGAGCTGAAATAGCTTGACGTATAAGATATTACTATCCCGTCAGGCTAAGAAATTTCTATCTGGTCTTGAAGAAAAGATTGAAGCTCGGATTATTACGAAAATGCACCTATTAAGTGAACCTTTTGAGGTAGATCATGTTAAGATAAAGAAGAGTCCAAAAACTTATCGAACTCGTGTTGGTGATTACAGGATTCTCTACATCGTGTTTCATGATAAGAAAATTGTTGTTGTTTCAAAGATTGATAAACGGAGCCGTGTTTATAAACGTTGACGCATTATCTGCAGCTGGCGCAGCATTAGTCGAAACTCCTTGGGATATTCCTACTATGGTGAAAAAATTACTTTAGCAGTTTTTTTGTTTATAGATTTGCTTCAACATCGCTTGCCAACAGCTTGTGATTCTGAAACATAATTTAAGATTGATTCTACAACATTTAATGAATTGTTTGTTTTAATCGATCACAACACAAAGCTATTAAAAGCTAGAAGATAAGTTCTCGTTGATGACAAATGAAATCTGAATTCTCGCCGAAGTTATCTGGAAAATTTTTCTTCACAAGAATAAAGAAAAAAGATAAATTCTATTTCAAACGTTTAAGAGAACGGTACAAGGATTTAAGAGAGAATGTGACAAAAAGTAGCCTGTTATCAGAACAAGAAATGTTTCTAGCATATTTAGATCTTATGGACACTTTATTACAAATATATTCAACTAAGGAAGGGATATAATGACACAAAATCAAGAAAAAATTGTACAAATATTGTCTGATTTTGTAACATATTTCAATACCAGGAATATTTCTTATGTATTAGTAG
Organism: Candidatus Hodarchaeota archaeon; assembly: GCA_030589605.1. Classification (GTDB taxonomy): domain Archaea; phylum Asgardarchaeota; class Heimdallarchaeia; order Hodarchaeales; family Hodarchaeaceae; genus Hodarchaeum. The sequence continues at coordinate 2,123 of JAUUVJ010000243.1, forward strand.
GAGGACTAGCAGTAAACTTTTGGGGACGTATAAGAAGCACCTTGGATGCAGACTTCATCATCGATGATAAACAACTTAACTATAATGATTTAGTTAATTATTTACAGAGTAAAGGGTATGAAATAACAATAGAGGACCTTAAGCGAGGATTTCATGAGAAATCAAATGTTACAATATGGTCAGGTATCTTCAGAATTGATTTTAAAGGTATTTACAACAATTTCGCGAAAAAAACTATTGAATCAGCTAAAACTTTGAATGTATTAGATATGTCAATTAAAGTTGATTCTCCAGAGTTTTTAATAATAAGTAAGATAATTTATGGTTCCGAACAGGACTTTGAAGATGCTGCAAGCATTTATCTTAGACTAAGCAAGAAAAAAGCACTTAATTTGAACGAAATTTATAAATTATCCTCCAAATTAGATATTTCCGATAGATTAGATTTATTACTAGTATTAACAACGGAAGAAATTAGTGAAGAGAAACTCGAGCAAATCATTGTAAACCTCAAACCTTTTGATTTCACAAAATTGGATGAATTTGATTATTGACCAGTTAAAATGATGACCGTAGCAACCAATCATCTCTCTTTCTTTTCTTTGAATCAAAAAATTCAATAAACTTATTAAGTATATGTATATGTATACATATGTGTGAGTAAAATGGCACGAAATATTTCTCTCAGCGATGAAGCTTATGAAAAACTAACACAAATTAAAAGGAATCATGAAAGCTATAGTGATATTATTCTTCGTCTTCTATCACAGAAAAAATCAGTCAAAGAGGTCGCAGGAAAGAAATTACTACCTAAGTCTTTTTCATTAAAAGTTATAAGAAATCTTGGGTCTCAAACATTGAGGAGATTAGAGAATGAAAGTCCTTGATACATCGGTTTTGATTGATATTGACCACAATGCTTATCCAGAAAGTATAGATAATTTGAATCAAGACAATAGATTATTAATTAGTAGTATCTCTGTGTTTGAATTTTGGTGGGGTATTTGTGATCATTATAAAGGTTTTAATCTGGTTCCAGAAGAAAAGGAGCTAGATTTCTATGAATTTTTCTCTGCATATGAAGTAGTACCTGTAACCTTAGAAGTCTCGAAATTAGCTGCTTCTTTTAGTGTTCAGTTAAAGCTAGAAGGAAAACAAATTGATCTTCATGACTATTATATTGCTGCAACAGCAAAAATCTTTAATACACCTGTTGTGACAAAGAATATTAACCATTTCAACCGAATTAGCCAAATTACAACAATAGAATGGCCTATTTAAAAGTGGGTAGAAGGAAAACGGATGGGATATGGTTAAATAATTCTATTGATGGATCGGGAAATGCCATTATTTCAGGAAATGTGGGTAAAGCACAAGGAAAGATTGATGCATTATCCGCAGTGGAAGCACAAATCGCAGAAACTACATGGGATATTCCTCCGTTGGTGAAGGAATTACTTTAAGAAGTAAATTTCTTTTCCTTTTTTTTCTTTAAAAGGTTATTAAGAGCTCAAAATTCTTTTAGTTTAGGATATACGAGGGAAGGACGATTTTGTTTGGTTACTCCAATTTGATTACATTCAGAATCGTTTAAAACTCTTTCATCATGCAAATCGTATATAACATTGTTTATACACTTATATCGAAATTCAAAAAAGTTACTATGTTCACTAGTAGCTACAATTACTATTTGCATGTCACAATGAGGGCACGTAAGGACAGGAAAATGAGCTAAAAGTGCCGAGGAGGATACATACGAAATGTCCCCTTGTTCTGGGAGAACTTCATAACAATTTTTCATGAAGGGGAGAATCGTACACAAGCAGTTTGGACATGCCCATTCTTTGATAACGTACTGGAGAAATATACGAGTTAAAGAATTTAGTGAACCAATAAACTCTTTATTCAGTAATTTCTCGATTTTTTCTTTATAAAGATAAGCATTCCAGACGAGATTAGAAAATTGAAGTTTGTAATATTGTCTAATTAATAATGGATCGATAAACTTCTCATCAGACACAAAAATTCCCCTAACTATTCTCTCAAGTTTTTTTCATTATATAAAACTTTTTCCTTAGCTTAGATTATTAAATCTGACAAATTCTGAAAAGAAGTCTTTGGTATAAAAAGGAGAGGGAAAAGTTTGGTAAGAGTGGATCTTTCCCGAGATGCAACCTTTTACCAGGCGTTACAGATAATTACAACTTGACTATGGCCTTTCCAGTCCATAAGCATCACGAAGGACTTGAGTAGGGTGATATATTTCTTTCTTAACATTTTGGAGTTGTAATTTACACGTAGGACAATCGGTAACTAAAACATCGATATCCTCTCTCTTTGCTTCTGGGTAGAGTGATCTTTTAGCGATTTCTTGACCATATTTGTAATTCTTTGTTTTAAAAGCCCATGATCCTAGTTGTCCACAGCATTCTGTTTTTAGTGGAACAGTATCAACACTTTCAACAGTTTTCAGCATTTCTACAGATATACCTTTTTTACCAGTACTCAGAAGATGACAGGGTTCATGATATCCAAAACGAAGTTTCTTACCAGTTTTTCCATTGAATTCTGTATTCAATTTTCCTTCTTTCTTTAGATTTACAATATATTCAGAGAATAAGTAAACATTTTCTTGAACTAATTTAGAATCCTCATTGCCTACAAGAGTTTCGTGTAATTCATCCTTAAGAGTTGCATAACAAGAACTGCATTGAGTAACAACATCGTAACCCTGTTTGACATAGTCAGCAAATATTTGTGCATTCTTTTTGCCTTTATCTTTTGCTATTTGACCAAGACCATTGGAAAGTAGAGGGATTCCACAACAGTATTGGTTTTCAGGAACAACTACCTCAATGTTGTTTTTTTCTAAAACTTGAACTTCAGCTACAGCGATATCTCTATTATCGGTATAATTAGCGAAACAACCATGGAAAATTGCTACTTTCTTTGTAGGATTATCAGGAACAGTATTTGTTTTTCGATGATTCTTCATCCATTTTTGGAATGTGTTTCTTTTAAACTTAGGGAAATTTGCTTTTCGATGAACACCACCGAATAGCTGCATCATCATTTTATTCGGGCCCCAGAGACCAATGTTGGATAGAGGAGCAAAAAAGCTACCAATTCGGGCTATTCGTTCATAATTTCCTGCAAAGTAGTGTCCTCTTGGTATTTTTCCAATAAAGGGGAATTTTGAATTTTTATAATGCATGATTTTAGCATCAAACATAACTTTAGGAATATTTACACCCGATGGACAATCTACTAAACACATCATACATCCTGCACAGTCTTCTAGGACTTGTCGAGCTTCTTTTGTGAAGAGTATGTTGCGATCCAATTGACCAGAAATAATTCCTCTCATTAAATTAGCTCTTGCTCGTGGAGAGGCTAGTTCCCCAGTGCTTTCTTTTTTCACTCGATAAATTGGACAATCTCTTTGAGGTATAAGTTCTACTGTGCATTTTCCGCATCCATGACAAGATTCGATAACATCTTTGAAACCCCATTTATCATCCCAAACTAAATTAGGCTTTATATCAATAGTAGAATATTCTCCTCCAAAACGTAGATTTGATATTAAGAGATCTTTCTTGTCAGTGATTTTATTATCAGGATTTAAAATGCCAAATGGATCAAATACTGATTTTAATTCCCTGAATTTTTGATAAACTTCGTCTCCATACATCTCTTTAATATAATTCACACGATCGAACCCATCATTGTGTTCCCCGGATATAGATCCACCTATACTAATGACGTATGAGTTAATCTCATCAGCTACTTTTTTTATGAGCTCTATATCTTTTGGATCTTTGGTATTAACGAAAGGTCGAGTATGAACAAGACCTTTGGCTGCATGACCATAAATGGCAGCTCTCAAACCATATTTTGGAAATACTTCAGTTCGTAACTTCGTCATGTAATGACCTAGATGTTCTAGAGGAACTGTTTGATCTTCTACAAATGCCATTATCCTTCTTGGTTCTCGAACTTTTTGAAGTAAAGGAACTGCTTCTTTTCTTACCTTCCAAAGTGTTGCTTGTTCGGCTGCATCATCAGATGATCTCATTTCTTCTGATAATTTTTCTTTATTGATTATTAATTCTCGAACTTTTTTTACCTTCTCTGCGCGAACTTTTGCATCTTCATCATCAAATTCGATATACAATACATTATCGACACCTTGGGGGATAATACTCTTTAATGAAGGGTTCATTTCAACTCCGATTTCGAGAACACTTTTACCTAGAACTTCAATTGCTGAGGGACCTATTTCTTTGACTATTAAATCTACTGCTCGGCCTGATTTTGCTAATGAGTCAAAATCCATGACTATAAGAGACATTTTCTTAGGTTTTGGAATA
>JAUUVJ010000058.1 GCA_030589605.1 Candidatus Hodarchaeota archaeon
AGCCGAAAGTAAGTTAACTAAATAGCTATTAACATCATAAATATTCTAATAAAGGTTTAAGCATAAACAAAAGAAAAAGGAAATATTATTCTTTAAAGCATTGAACCAGATAATTTTGCGGAACCACCAATAACTTTTACTTCAAGATGTGATGATAAAACACTATTAATTATAATAAGAAATATTGGTAGACTAGAAACAGCTCTATCAACTTTAGTAGATTTAATCTCTGCAATTCAAACTGTAGATAGAATATTAGAGGTGAAAAAAGAGAATAATATCTAAGTGGAGATCGGAGTCAAAAGCTTTGTTTTTTGAATTTCAACACCTTTCAAAGGATATATCTTCTTGCACGCGAAATATACTGTAGAACTCAATTTTCCCCCTGTAGCTTCACGGATAAATTCTACACCAGTAAGCTCTTTAGCGCGATCCTCAATAATATTGAGCATTCTACGCCTGATAGCATCTTTTTGGCTTGTTTTTGAACGATGAGCTGTAAATCCAGTAGCGGAAACTCGAAAAGGAATTCCATCACTTGTTTTAACAGTATTTATGCTATCAATTCGAGTTCTTCTTCGTCTGACAAGGAATCGTAAATAATCTCTTGAAAAGGTATGTCCTTTGAATCTAGTCCTCGCTGTATTGCCTATAACCTCTATTATCTGAAATTGCAATTTAACATGCATTTTAGAATAGTCATTATTAATGTCAGATAGAGAAACTTCAATAACACGACGTATAATTTTAGCAGGATCATCCGCGATAGTTTCTCCAACTATGATTTCTTCTCCTTCCAGAAAACCAGGTGAACTATATATTCTGTATAGTTGTTTAGCAGACCATTTATCAACCATACGACGAGATGTACGTGAACGTTGACTCAATAAACTTTACTCCTTGTTTTTTACCGTCAATAATATATAATAAACGGAGATTGAGAGTAATCTTTAAGAGTTATGTCATAAAAACTTTCATAAAAAACCCTGATTTTAATTGCTATTTGATATAAAGGTTCAAAGGAGGCATTTAACAACTTAAAAAAAATAAATATAAATCAGGAACTAAGTCTCCTAAATGGAATAGTCAAATATCTTGTCTTTTGAGATTAGTTAATTATATAGATTAAAAAAAGAGGAAATTAGTAAAATCATTAAACTAAAAATGAAGAAAAGGACGGATAATTAAGGAATAGCTCTGTTATCTCCAGATCCAGAGAGGCCGAGGTTAAATTTCATCCTCTTCTTCTAATTCCTCTTCTTCCTCATTATAAAACAATAAGTATAACAAGATTAGACCAAGCGCGAGAAACACTAAAGCACTCGCTAGGAAACTAGCATAATAGAAGTTGATTAGTGGCAAAAACTGATAGCTCCGTTTTTTAATCAAGATTTTTGACTTGAAAAAAGACTTTTAAAAACTGTTTATAGGTTTTTCAATAGGATCAAAAAGTCATTCAGTAACAAACCTGGAAAAAAAGATTTTTGTTGGAATATTTCTTGCAATAAAGTGATTTATAATCTTACTCCTTTTTCCATTTAAATTTCCATTCTTTTTCATACTGTTCAGATATTTCTCCTAAATTTAATGAAGTATCCTCACTATTAAAAGTTCGTAATCGAATTTTAAAGAAAATTGGATGATTAACAGCTTCTCCGACTAATAAAGCTTCCCCAATTTCTAAACTAGGTATCATTTTCAATGTTGACCGATCTATTCCTTCAGAAGTTTTACCAATAAAATCTTGGTCATATGGATTCCTTATACGTAAAATCAGATTACTATTACATTGAGAAAGTGCTGTTACTGACATATTCACAGGACGTTGCGATATTAAACATAGAGAGGCATAAAATTTTCTTCCTTCTCGAGCTATCGTTTCAACAATTCGTTTCGAAACCGAACGACCATTTTGTGGACAGAATTGATGAGCTTCCTCGATCACAAAAAGCGAAGGAGGGATTTTTTCTTGCATACGTAATTTATAAAGACGTTTCAAGAAATATAATGCAATGATTTGACGATTCCATAAACTTTGTATCCCAGAAAGATCTAATATCACTATTTTTCCAGGTTCCATCAATTCTGAAATATTAGGGGAAGTTTTAGCAGAAAATAAAAATGTACGTCGTAAAATTTCTAACCAGCCAATTAAAGCATCTTTTGTTCTAGGATTTATCACTTCAGATGTATCAACTTTTTGAATAATTTCTTGTAAACTATATAGATTATTACAATCTCTCTTGAGATTTGAAATAATTGTGCTGAGAACTCTAGTTTGAACCACGGAGATATCAGGTGAAAATTCCGAAATTTCCCAAGCAGATAAGTCTGGAACACCGATTGATATAAAAGAACCTTTAATTACCTCTACATTAGCCTTTGGTGCAATAAAAGGAATTATTGAGGAATATTCACCATGAGGATCAATTACAAGAACACCTAATTTTCCGTACTTATAGAGCTCTTCAAGTAAAATAGATGTAGCATATGATTTTCCAGCACCAGAAATCGCAAGTATTGCTAAGTGCTTTCTTAGCAACCTTGAAAGATTAATAGATACTTTTACATTGTTAGACGACAAATTCCCCAAATAAATCCCATCTGGATCAAGCCCTAAGAATGTGGAAATAATTGAAGGGGAGGATATATATACCTTTGAACCAGGAGAGACAGGAAATTTTATACGACTTACCTTATTTGAATTGACCTCAACCTCGCCAAGAGGTTTAACCTCTACTTTTGTACTTTCCCATTCTTCAATAGGAAAGATAGCTTCGTAATTTCGGGAGTTAATTTCATGTATACTGGAATCTAAAGTCTCATAATAGGCATTGTATTTCTTTATACTAACTATTATACCTAATACAATAGATGCTTCGTTTTTTGTTATAGTAACATACTGACCTTTCTCAACTAGTGATTGATTTTCTTTTTCTAAAATTAATTCTATTAATTCTAAACTAGGTGAATCAGTTGTTGCAATTACAGTTCCAATTTGAATCATGTTTTCACCGCATTTTAAATTAAAATTTCCAAGGAGACCTTTCTCTTCTCTTAAGCATAAATTCAGGTTTAGGAAAACGGGTTTGTATCATTCGAAATAGAGCTTTGATCTCAGCTTCTTTAATTTTTGCACGAGCATCTGCTTCAACTATTGGTGCTGGAATTCCGTAAGTTTTATTGTATTGGGAAAGTGGTAAAATCGTTTCTGAAAGGGTATTAATATCATTGATAAGATTCTTGTGATTACGACGATTAGATTGAAACATTTCAACACGAAGAGGAATATCAAAAGGAACAGTCTTTAAATAAAAAGCATAAAGAGAAAATTTACTATCAAACTCTTTAGTAACTTTAAAATCACGTTGATAGACCATAGAACGAACATTGGGTTCTAGAAGATAATAAAAAAGATCCATATCGCGACTTCTGTTTATTATACTCCTATAATCTACAGTGAGAAGCTCAGGTAAAAATTCTATAATAAATGGCAAAATCTTACCTAAAAACCTCGTAAACAAATTTAAACGACTATCTTTAACAATCCAAGCCATTTTTACCCTATTTTTTGAAGCAAGGTAAACTAACTTTGAAAGGTTAGATAAATATGTTTGATAGAAATTTTGAATTCGTTGATTATTTGTTATAGGCCTTCTTAAAATAGGACTACCATCTAGTAAAAGAACATCTATTTTTTTAGTACTTAATTCAAGAACTTGAGTTGCTACTTGTAATTCAATTATAGCTCTTTTAATTGAGCCCAAATTTTCGAATTCTAAAATTGACAATCCCACATCAGCAACAGTGATCTCAAGAGGAGGTGTTTTATTAGGATAATAATTTGTTTTCTGGATAGTTTCTGGTGTATAAGTCGAAAAAACCGCTATAGCTCTAAAAAAGAAAATATCAAAACCGATTAAAAGTCTAGAGGTGTAACCACCGTCAATTCCACCAATAGTCAAACCAGAGATATCCTGAGGAGTTAATTGTATAAACATTCGATTATCAAAAGTTATCTCTCTTAGATGAGGGGGTAAATCTGCTAATATAGGATTGACGGAGTTTAATATCTTACAAAAATTGTATTTTTGTTGATTAAACTTTGATATCTCTAATAAATAGCTATTAATTTCATTAAATGCTCCTATAATGATGTTTTGAATTTATGATACACTCCTATAGCATATATTTTCGCAAGATTCATTTCAAACTCGAAAGAATGAAACTTACCTGTTATTTTCGATCTATTTGTCTTAGATGAACAATTCATTACTAATTTTTAGAATTGGAATATTATATAACATGACACCCATTGTTTCTTGGAAAAAAAGACATCCTACTATTATAAGTATTTTTAGCCCAAAGGTCAAAGTAATAGTCTTTTTAATTGTATGAAGCGTTGATATATTGATCAAAACCTTTGCTATATTATGAGTTGATATTAGGAGAAGAATCTATTAATATCCCCTATACTAGAAAACTAAGATGCGATTAAAAAACTTTGATTGCAATATTTTACTCTAGAAATGGTAAATTTAAATGATCATCAGTAAAAGAAACATAGTTCTAACCTTTAATGAACTATCATTTATAAAAAAAAATGATTATTAAAGGTACTATAATCTTTTGTAGAATGATTACTCCTTGTAATTTAATAATACGACTTTTACGTCCATCATAAATGAAAAAAGAATATTTGATGCTTCGAATGAGAATAATAAGTCTGTCTGTATGATTTAAATAGAGTCGCAATAGTCGCTTCTTCTGGGTTCTGGTTAATCTTCATCAATATACCACCCCCCAATCAATAGTAAGTGAGACAAAAACGCCATATGCAAGTAAGAATAAAATATCCCATGTATAAAGAGAGGATGAAGAAAAAATGGCTGATAATTCGAAAGATAAAAACAAAATGGAATTTTTTCGCCTTAGAAAAATCCGATCGAATCTAAAACGACGAAGACCCAAATTTATACGTATAGAATCATGGCGATATAATCGAGTCAAAAAAAGATGGCGAAGAGCACGTGGGATAGACTCAAAAACTAGAGAAAAAAAAGGTGGGTGGCCAAAAATGCCTATGATTGGTTATCGAAGCCCAAAAAAAGTTCGTTATCAAACTTCTTCAGGAAAAGAAGAAATATTAATCTATTCTCCTGATGATCTTTCATTAATCGATTCAACCAATCAAATTGGACGAATTGCTGCAAATATCGGTAGAAAAAAGAGAGAACGTATTATCAATGATGCTGAACTGTTAAATATTAAAATCATCAATCCCATCTCAGTTAAAGCAACCTTAGGTGATCTAGAAGAGGAATTAGAACTGGATGAAGACCTCTTAGAAGATATTGCCTTAGAAGATTTAGAATTAACAGATGACGAAGGCGATGAAGAAGAATGAACTTAACTCCACAAAAGAAGATTGCTGCAAGAATACTAGGTATTGGTGTTAACAGGGTTTGGATAGACCCTGATAATGAAGAAGACCTATCCTTAGCACTTACTAGAGATGATATTAGAAAGTTAATTTCCGATAATATAATCAGAAAGAAATCAATTATAGGGGTATCAAGAGGAAGAGCTCGAATTTTACGAAATCAAAAAAGAAGAGGGCAGAGAAGAGGACACGGAAGCCGAAAAGGAAAAACTGGCGCACGACAACCCAGTAAAGAAGCATGGATAAACAAAGTTAGAAGTCAAAGACGATATCTTCGTGGTTTACGGGATAACCAATTAATATTGCCAGCACAATATCGTAAACTTTATTCTAAAGTAAAAGGAAATTCATATAGAAGTGTCACACATCTCAAAAATACAGTAGAAGATTCTGGAATAGTCAAAAAACGTAAAGTTAAGAGGAGATAATTATAATGGCTAAAAATGCTCGATACCGTGTTCCTTTCAGACGTCGGAGAGAAGGTAAAACAAATTATCATTTAAGAAGAAGGCTTGTACGTAGCAATAGAATACGAGCCACTGTCAGAGTAACAAACAGCCATTGTTTAGTTCAATTTGTTAAAGCGCTGATTACAGGAGATAATACATTATCTACAGCTCATTCTCGTGAACTAAAAAATTATGGTTGGAGCGGTGCAACTTCAAATATACCAACTGCTTATCTTATTGGATATTTAGCAGGTTTAAAAGCAAAAAAGAACGGAATATCAGAAGCTATTCTGGATATCGGACTAAACCCTCCAATTTATGGTTCACGGGTTTTTGCTGCTTTGAAAGGTATAATTGACGCAGGAATTGAAATTCCTCATTCAGATAAAGTATTTCCTGATGATAATCGATTGAATGGGACTCATATAGCTGATTATGCAAAATTGCTCAAAGATACCAATGAAGATCAATTCAAATCACAATTTGCTAATTATATTAAGCTAAAAATGGATCCACAGAAAATACCTAAAGTTTTTGAAAAAACAAAAAAGGAAATCCAAACCAAATTTCATTGATGATTAAAGAGGACAAGGATGTGTATTTTATATGAGTAGAAGACCTGGCCAAAGAAATAGAAGAAAAGGTAGAGACCGCGGTCCTTCAGTATTTGATCTCGAAGCTTGGGTTCCACAAACAGATGTAGGAAAAATGGTTAAAAAGGGAACCATTACTTCTATATATGATGTTTTTCGAGATTCACTCAGAGTAAGTGACGTTAATATTATCGATTATTTAGTACCAAATTTAACAGAAACAGTGCTCGACGTTGGACGTGTTCAAAGACAAACTGATGCAGGTAGGAAAACTCTATTTGTAGCTACAGCAGGAGTTGGGAATAAAAATGGAATCGTTGGTGTAGCACAAGCTAAAGCCGCTGGAGTCGGTACAGCAATTAGAAACGCGATTGTTTTAGCAAAATTAAACATAGTTCCTATTAAAAGAGGTTGTGGAAGCTGGGAGTGTACATGTTCGAACCCTCATTCAATTCCTTTTCAAGTAGAGGGAAAAGTGGGAAGTGTTAGTGTAATACTCAAACCTGCTCCGAAAGGATTGGGTTTAGTCATTGGTGATGTAGCGAAAAGCGTCCTTGAATTAGCTGGAGTTTCTGATATCTGGAGTAAAACATTCGGTGATACGCGAACAACTCAGAACTTTTGTAAAGCTACATTTGAAGCGTTGAGAACTACATACAATATTTCACATGTTTCAGATTGGGGTGAATAATATGTCAAAAATTACTCCTGAAGTGACAAAAAGAATTGTTGTAATTAGAATTCGAGGGAGCCTCGATCGAAGCGTTTCAATAAAAAAAACCTTAGGACTGTTACGATTACATCGAACTAACCATTGTGTTATCATCGATGACCGTGAAACTTACCAAGGAATGTTACAGAAAGCAAAGGATACCCTCACCTGGGGAGAACTTGACTCTCAAACAATGAAGAATTTATTAATTAAAAGAGGACAATTACAAGGGGGAGCAAGAATCACAGAAGAATATATCAAGAAAAACACGGATTTTACAAATCTAGATGATTTTGTAAAAAAATTCCTTGAATTTAAAGCCGATTTAACTGATATAAAAGGGCTGAAACCAGTATTTCGTCTACATCCTCCACGAAAAGGGCATTCACGGAAAGGAGTGAAATATCCATACACAGTAGGAGGAGCTCTTGGGTATCGAGGGAATAAGATTAATGGATTAATTATAAAAATGGCGTAGAGGATATAAAAATGACCGTGAGAAGAAAGAAAAAAGTGCGAAAACAACGAGGAAGCCGTGTTTATGGTTATGGCCGCGTTTCTGGAGGGCATCGCAAAAGTGGATCGCGAGGTGGAGTAGGAAACGCAGGTAGTAAAGGACATCATCGCATTGGACGCATAGCAGACATGATTAGAAATCAAAGAGGATTTACTAATCCAACAACAACACAAGATTTATCGATTAATATCGGCGAGATTGATGAGCAAATAGATGTCTTATTAGCCAAAGAAATCGCAAAAAAAGACGGTAATAATATCAAAATCGATGTCAATGACCTCGGATATGTTAAAGTATTGGGCAAAGGATTAGTAACCCATCCACTCACAGTACATGCACAAACAATAACCGCTCGCGCCCAAGAAAAAATAAAAAACGCTGGTGGTAAAGCGGTTTCAAAGACAAAAGACAAGTAAACTATATAATGAGCCAGTCTAAAAAGACTCAGAAAATCTTATTTTAAGACAAAACAGCAGAAAAAACTATTATATTGCTGGGCCGGTGGTCTAGTCCGGTATGACGGCTCCCTGACACGGAGCAGGTCGGCAGTTCAAATATGCTCCGGCCCACCAACCAATTTTATTCTGTCAGAATAACCTTAGGGTTATTAAAGCTCAATAACTTCACTTTTAATCAATTTTTTCATCCTTCCCTAATCAAATGTAGCTCTTGATCATAATTTCAGATACGTCGGGAGGGGGATTTGAACCCCCGAGCTCAAAGAGCACTGACTAGCAACCACAAGCTTGGAAAAGCATGTGTTAGCAGGCCAGCTCCATTCTGTTAGCGTATGGACATCAAAACGCCATACCAGGCTTGGATATCCCGACTATTTACATATTGACCTCTCTATCCATTATCTAATTAAACTTCTGCTTCTTAGAATATAAAACAATATGACCCTAGGTTATTTATTACTCTGTTTGATATTTCTAATTAGTCATTAATAAGATAAAAATGGAATAGTTCACTTAAAAGAGGTATTATTCGAATAATGATGAAAATTATAACATATCTGGAGTGATATATGAAAATAATTATTAGTATTAGAATAAGGAAAAATACCAAAAAAGTGAAAGAAAGTATTTGAACCTATTACTAAAAAGGATCAACAACCTAAAAAACGAAGTATTGGGTGTTTTTTATGGAAACAAAGGTTGTTCGAAAAGAAGAATCAATTTTGGAATTTGAAATCGTAGGAGAAGATCATACATTTTTAAGTGCACTTCGTGAAGCATTAAAAGACCAACCCGGAGTTCTATTTGCAGCTTATAGGTCACCACACCCTCTATTAGAAAATCCAATTTTTTATATACGAACTAAAGACTTAGATCCAATCGAAGCACTACGTAACACTGCTGATGCCACTATTAAACAATGCGACGATCTTACAGAAATTATTAACCAAAAACTAGTAGATTCAAAATAAACCCACAAACAGGCTTCTACTTTGTGTGAAATAAAAAAAAGGCTTATAGAAATCAGCGAAAAACATATAGAGGCTAAATCACTCAGTACTTATATTTACAATAAAGGAAATGCTAAACTTGGTGACGCTTTAGTCAATTTCATCTATTCATTAGCTAAAACTATCGTTTCAGGGATTCCTACTGGTGCTAAGGTTGCGGATTCCATTCTTACAGAAGCATACAAAGGGTCTTTATGGCGTAAAAATAAAATCTTGTCAATTACAGGCAATAAAGGTCGTGTAGCAGACGCTATTGAAGCTTTAATCCTTTATTTTTGGACATACGAAGAATTGACAATAAAAGATTTAGTGAATCCAATTATAGAATATCTAGAGCCAGAAAGTTTTCATCATCCGAGAGAAGAATATATTTCCGCTGTTTTTTCATTTCAAAATTTGTTAGATAATTTATATCAAAAATTCATTAAGGTAACCAAAGAAACTCCCGAATGAATTCGTGATGATAATACCATGATAATATGATTCTATCTCTATAAACTTAAAGCTAGATCATGATTATTTTGTGAAAATCCCTAATTTTAGATGAAGAATGAGTTTTTAAAACGAACAGAGATAAGGGATCTGAAAATCATCCATTCTTGGTGGTCAATAGATTGAAAATGATTGGATTTGGAGTATGAAATGGAATCACATATGATTTAGCCCATTTCAATCCAGAAGATAGACTGAGAATTCTTAAAATTAATTGAAATAAAAAATAAGAAAAAAGGAGGAGGAAGGAACTTAGATTCCTAAGAATCCTCTTAATGCAGGATTCATTTCTGCAACTCTCTCTTTACTGATTAACTCAAAGTACTGTCTCATAATACTTACAGATAGAAGTATTCCCATACCAGATCCTATTGCACCTAAAAAATCAGCAAAAGCAGCTAAAGAACCGATAAAAAGACCACCGATTACAGCTATCGTAGGTATATACATTTCTAACCTACGCTCCACTATTTTTTTACTCCGTCTCCATCCAGGCATTTGCATTCCTGATTGTAAAAATTGGTTTGCTACATCACGAGGACCCATTCCTGCTGTTTCTAACCACATGATTGAAAAAATAACAGAAAGAACTATCAAAATGAATGCATAAACAAGTGCACGAATCATTCCAGGAAGTAGTGTATCACTGCCACTGATATCAAAAACTCCAAATGGACCAATAAGCGAACGCGGAGGAGTGAGAAAATAAACAAGACCACCTGTAGGTTCATACTGAAAAGTATCTGGGTTCTGCTTGAAAGTACCTAGTATATTAGCTAGGAGATTAGTAGTACCTTCCCCACCAGCACCTCGCCAGACCATCTGAGCAATGAAGTAGATATCAGCAAACACAGCTGATGTTAGAATTACAGGTATGTTTGAAACATAAAGTAACTTAATAGGATACGTTGACCGGATTCCTTTATATTGTGCATATGAAATCGGGATCTCTACCCTCATTGATTCAAAATAGATTACAATAATAAATACAACTATAGTAGCAATGACAGAAAGAATTGAAAGTGAGGGTAAATTCAAGTTATCTGCTGGAATTGGACTATAGCGTAAAAATAACTGGCCGAAAGCTGCGATAGGTCCTTCCTGAGTTGACCAAAAAATAAAAGCAAGAACAATACCTCGAGCTGAAGTGACTCCATCCCCTTCTCCCACAGGTTGTAGTGCAAATAACCCTTGGAATATTTGCAAACCAACACCACCTGCGATGAATAACGAAATACCAGAACCTAGTCCCCACCCTTTCTGAATCATTTCATCAAGGAGTATTATGATCAATCCAGCAACTAATAATTGACTGATAATCCATATTTGAGTAACTACATCAAGATCTGTACCATAGGTTCCTCCCAATAGAAAAGCTGTTGCTTCAATAATTGTCATAATAACTGATAAGACTTTTTGAGCTCCAGTGTAAAGAGATCTTTCTTCTGGATCTCCCATGTTGACATTAATTATTTTTGAACCAACCAAAATCTGCATAATAAGCCCTGCAGTAACAATAGGTCCAATCCCCAACTCAGCTAACGAGCCTTGTGTTGATGCGGTAATAGTTCGCATAAACGCGAATGGATCACCTTCTTCTAAATTAGCACCAATAATTGGAGTTGATGCCATCACAAAATAAATAATCAGAGCAACGAAAGTCCAAACTAGTTTTTCGTTGAAATTCACCTCGCGACTCGGTTTTACAACCTCTGGGGTAATCGACATAAATGGACGGACTGCTTGAAGAAATCTGGACGTCATACACAAAGCCTCTTACTGTCAATATAGCGTGATTTGTCTTTAGGAACTAAGATTTGTACAATAATTAGATCTTTCGGAGAGTAATGTTCTGTTTTCCCTCGTTAGAGTGGAATTTATACTGATAATTTATTTGTTTTCTTCTGTGACCGATCAGAATCTTCTAAGAAGCTTTCAATAATCTAAATTGACACTAAATATCTTAAATGGAACCGAAATATATCCGTTAGTATCTAAGAATAACGAAAAACGGCGAATTTGAAAACTTTTTTGTCATCAAAGACTTTAGATTGAAGGTTGAAGAATTTGAATAAACTAATTAAGGAAGGTTACTAGCAGCGCTTCGAACTTTTTACATCCCTTAGGAAAAAGGTAAAATATTTCAAACAAACGAGTCCGAGTCAGTTACAATCCGAAAGCTAAAGAGATTAACTCAAAGAATTAACACAAAATCACTTTTACCAATACTATCAGTAATTAAGACGAATTCAAAGGAGCATCAACCAATGAAAAAGATACTAGGAACATTTGTGAACCTTTCTATCATTGTGCTAATGATATTTTCTCTATTCACGGTGATTTATTCAAATACTACGGATATTTCGCCCGAATTAATTGAGAATCAGATAAAGCAAAAAACTACTCTGCTTGATAGTGACTTAAAATATTTTGACATAACTAAATTCACTAATACAAGTCATTGGATAAATGTTAGTCGTACAATTAAAGCAAATGAACATGGTTACACAACATCTCTTACTAATATTCGTCTTTACAATAATATAGTGGAAGAAATTAATGCCTTTAATTTTACTATCCCCTTACAAGAATATAAAGATTCAAAATACTTACATATTTACTCATCCAATGGAACCATTGACACATTAACTCCTATCGAGAATAATGATTCAGCAATATTAAGGATTAAATTTCCATCAATCGGTTTTGAAGAGTTAATAGATATAAATATTGAGATGGATCATCCAAGTGCAGTATCATCGGAAATAGACGCCATTTTACAGGAAACTTCTTTTCCTTATCATTTTAATCTTTGTTTTTTACCTCTCATATCCTTTCCTATAACAAATTATCAATTGATATGGGAACTAAACTCTGGAGGCGCGGGAATCGATGTTGATATAGAAAATGATACAATTCACCCAGCAGATAACACGTCGACGGGAGTTACCACAATTAGAACAACAGGATTTGATATTGAAGATATTACTGAATTCCTTTCAATAAATCGGAGCATATTAAATGCTACAAAATACGGAAATTATAATCTAACAATGCTAGAAAACAGAGAATTTATACCAGCATTCACACCTATTTTATCAGAAAATCTTACATCTTACTTATCCTTCAACTATTTCCATCATGGAGGAATAAGACTAGAATTTAAAAAACTAACAACTAAAGTTACTGTATCAGAATGGGGGACTGTGACAACGGAACATGAATTTACAATACTAAATAATGGAATAAAATCAGGAACAG
>JAUUVJ010000359.1 GCA_030589605.1 Candidatus Hodarchaeota archaeon
AAGGTTTCTTTCAAACATTTTTAGATCATAGGAATATTCTCGAATCGTTTTTGGTGAGTATCCTTTTTCTATCTCAATAAAAATGAGAAAATCATCAATCATCATTGTAATTATTGTTTGACGACATATTATTTAGAAAAAGAGATAACACTTGGAGAATATGTAGTATTTCGAAACAGTAGACTGTGTTTGAAAATGTTCCAAATATCCGTACAGTTTACTTTTTGCTATTAATCAGTAAATCCGAGTAGTTAGTTGTGCTTCTTCATTTTCTTCATCATAAGAAATCAGATCTGCACGATTTAGTTCATGAAGAGAATGCAAGACTATTGCAGCTGAGAATCCAGTGGCTTTGTTTAGTTCCTCTCTACTCATTACTTTTTTATCCCCATGTAAAAGCCATAAGATTTTTGCATGAGGTTTTCCAGCGAATACTTTTTCAAGTAATGCAATATAGATTCCTAGGAGTTGTTTTATATCTACAGATACTTCTTCTTTATCACTTATTTCAGAGAATAATTCTGACATTTTTTTGAATTCGGTCTCAAGAGAAGCATATTCGTTTTCTAGCTGTTGTTGGGCAATATTTGCTTGATTGATACTTATTTCCCGTTCCACAATTGCCTTTTCCTTCTCTTCTACTAATAGGGCTTTTTCATCTAATTCAGATTTTAAAGTAACGATTGTATTCTTTATCTTTTCGATGGTAGGGATTATTTCGTCAATTGTGATAGTATTACAATTCATTTAATCATCTCATCATCGTTTATAATACTGCAAACAATTTTTAAATCCACTTACTATGAATAGGCTTTGATTCTTATAAAGCTAGTTCTTGTATCTGAAAAAGAGGGAATTCCTCAACCATCAAAAATATCATCATCTAAAGAAGAAAAACTTTCAAGATCTCGAAACTCATCTTCTTCTTTCTTTTTTGGCTTAAGGTGGTTGAATAGAGCAATATAACCATGTCCATCAAATACACTTTCAAAAAGGTCTAATGGATGTTGTTTCCAAATCCTTCGCTTTTCATTCATTAGTATGAAAGCTTCTTCGAATCCCCAATGTTCACACATGTCTTTTATTGCGCTTTTTACTTCAAAACCCTTCGGATATACTGTTAGATATTTCGCAATTTTATATAGAGAGACTAAAACAAGTTTTATGTCAAAACTATTTACTAAATTGTTAACTAGATCAAGTATAGCTGCTTTTCGTTCGGTTTTTCCTACATTCGCTAAGAACAATTGATTATATTCAATAAAGTCTCCAATATTTATTCGCAGTAAATCAAAATTAGTTGGAATAAAATCATCAATTCTACGAACTGATCCTACAGCGATTGTATTTTTTGTTATAGGGATAATAGCCTGGTTAAACAGATTAAATGATACTGGTAAGCTAACAGATTTTGAATCTTGAATGGCTCCTTCTACTACAGCATGATAATGGACTTCATCAGATGCAAGTGCTGTTGGTTCAAACTTCTTGAAGTTTTGTTTTCGAATTGAAGTATACCTTAATTTCGGTAGTTCACAAATATCTAGTCTAGTTCCAATAACATTCATATCTAGCTGTTCTGCAAGAGGGAAGTAAAATGGCGCATTTATCAGTGCTGTAGATCCGTCAACGAGAAAAATTTCTTTTAGAGAAGAAATGCGATCTTCTTTTCCTCCATAATCATCATATTGGTCAGTAACTTTTCGTGAAATGATTGAATATCGGGGGATTCCGCTATATTCTCTATATAGTTTTTGGCTATGTGTTCTGAAAAAAAGGTAGTCAGGAATACAAAGAAGTTTCAATCTTGATGGTTTAATAATTCCTTGATCTACAAGCAGTGTATTTAACATGTGATAGTTTCATCTCTTCTTCGATTTTAAATCTCTTATGTTTCTCGATTTACTACATTGAGTTATAAAATTCTTAAGTCTACTAAGAAAATAGAAAGATGGGTTGCTCCCCATTTAGTTGAGTTATAATGAGCTCTCAATATGATCTTGAACTAAATAAAATAAGAGATTTAGTTCAAATAAAGTCTTATTCTAAGATACTTATACAAATGCCTGAAGGCATGCTTGATTTGCCCCTTAAAACACTAGTAGAAGAGCTTTCTTCTCTTGATACAGAAGTAATCTTATCTGGTGACCCAAGTTATGGAATATGTGATTTAGCAATCGATTTAGGAATTCGTTTAAACTGTGATTTGCTAGTTCATTTTGGTCATACTGAATTTGGATTTGATAATAGATTTCGTTCTCAAACTGGGAAAACACTTGATGTTCTACTGATACCAGCTACAGTCTCTATTAATATTTCCAGTTTCACAGAACAATTAGCCAATGAATTAAAATCATTAAAGTGGGTTAAGGTTGGATTAGTTGCAACAGCTCAGCATCTTAATCTCATAACAGAACTCAATGAATTTTTACTTTCTAAAGGGTTTCAACCTATAATTAAAGGAGAAGGGCAAATACTAGGATGCAATCTGAGTAATATTAGATATGATTTCGACGATATTGATGGAATCATTGGTCTTTATGCAGGTAATTTCCATACACATGGAATAATCCTTAGTACAACCATACCAATTTTACAATTAGATCCATATTCAGGAAAAATGACTATTTTTGGAGTTAAGGAAAGAAATAGGCTGATTAAAAAGAGATATTCAGTCATCCATAAAGCTCGTAAAGCTCAATTTTGGGGAATATTAAGTAGTAGCAAGATTGGCCAGTATCATCCTCTTCAAATGAAACATGCTGAAAAATTACTTACTCAACATAATAAATCGAGAATTAGTATTATAGCAGAGAATACAAATCATCAATCACTGAGTAATTTAACTTGGATCGAAGCTTGGGTTGATACCGCTTGTCCAAGGTTGATTGATGATCAAATTAGTTATCCCGTTCCTATTTTAAATTTCAGAGAATTTCTTTATCTGTTCAATGAGATTAGCTGGGAAGAGCTTCTGAAAAATGGATTTCTTTGATCTTATGTTTCTTATTATTCGATTAAGGGACATTCGAATTAATTCACTAGTTTAACTTAAGAATGATATTTTGCGCATCTTACCCATTAAGCTAATACTTCTAAAATTTCCCAAAGAATGAATTTATATCATAATAAAGGATGAATTTCTGTCTTGAGTGAGAATAATTCCAACAAAATGGTGTCTAAACAGGTACCTGTGAGTAATTCAGCCAAACCAACCTTAAAGGGAAGTAATTTGATGATAGTACTTTCCGATGAAGGTGGATTGCCGATTTATTCACGTGCAATAAGCATAGATAAGTTAGGAAAAATCCACAATAATGATAGTGATGATTTTAGTTCAAAAAGTGAAAATATAGTTCTCATGAGTGGATTAATTGAAGCTATCATACAGTTAAAAGACATCGTTCGTCCTACATTATCTAAATTGATAACAGAGGAAGAAAGCGATAAGCCAATTTATGTTGATTATGCAAAAGCACCAAATGGGATTGCATTAGTTTCTCTTTCTGATTCTCCAGAATTTCAACAACTACCTTTGAATTTATTAGCTCAGTATGCTCCTCTTCATAAAAACTTTGATATAACTGGAAATGAGAGTATTGATGATCATTTAGATAGAGCTCTGGGAGATCCTATTTCTGAAGATGCTGCAATATATTGGAGAATTTTAACTCGAATTAAGTCAGATTTAGCTGAATTTGTGTCTTTTATCCTTGTATATGACAAAGAAGGGGACTATTTATTTTCTACTGCTAGGAAGCATGATTCTTCAAACAGCAGCTTACCTGATCCTCTTCTTTCTTCGATATCCCGATATATTAAACAGGAATATATAATGAGGAAATATAAAGACAATTTATCTTTAATAGGTGCAAAACGTCTACATGATTCAATCATATGGCATTTCAAATGCTATGATAGAATTTTTGTCTTTTTTACTTATCGCATGCCAGAAATGCACACTTTTTCGACACTGAAATCAGAAATGATAACTTTCATTGCGAATAATCTTGAACGATTTATTGATGCAACAGATAGTCATTCGTTATCAATCGAAGGTTCAGACCAAAAAGTTAAGAGTACACGATTTATGTTTCTTTCTTGAGAGACCATTTTGTAATTATAATAAGTATAATTTTTAATTCTGGACTTCTTTTAGCAAAAGCCATTAAATTTTCGGATAATTTTGTTATATCCTAATATCATACAATTTAGTTAATTTAATATACACTACATTAATTTAGTAACTATAGAAACTATTTTAGACTAATGAAAAGCTTATTAAGTAGTAAATTTTAATTTTACAGTATCAGGCATGGTGTTACTCAGGATGGATGATATTCCCAAAATAGAAAAAGCAAAGTCCAGCAGATCTTCATGTCGTACTTGCAAGCAGAAGATTCTAAAGGATATTTACCGAATAGGAATTCCTTATCAGTTTACAAAGCCTGATGGAGATAAAATCACTTCGTATGGATGGCACCATCCTGAATGTGTACCTTTTAGCTCTATTCCAGCGGTACTAAGTATAATCAATGATGATTTAGTGATTGATCCTGAGGATAAAGAAGATATTATCAGTTCTATAAATAAAACAGAAGAAGAGCAGGAAACAATTCTAAAACAACCATACATTGAATTATCTAAAAGCTCACGGGGGAAATGCCAAAAATGTGAAGAGAAGATAAAAAAAGACGTTTACAGAGTAGCAGAACCCTCTGAAGTTGAATTAGAAGATGGAAGGAGATTTTTCTCAAATAAATTTTCCCACTTAAAGTGTTTTCTTGACACAACTTCAA
>JAUUVJ010000374.1 GCA_030589605.1 Candidatus Hodarchaeota archaeon
GCAACACGAACAACTGGTAGATCTGTAGGATTATTCAGGATTTCAGCTAAAACAGGGGAGAATTTTTACGATGCTTTCGATTGGTTAGCTGATATATTAACTGGAACTGAATCTAAATTTAAATGCAAAGTACGCGTAGTAATTATGATTGACCTTGAATCTCATCAAATTTGGACAACGAAATTCACAAATATTAAACCTGCTGTTTTAGAAGAATTGAACGCTGGTATTAGTGACACTATGGCACAGCTCTCTAAAAACTCTTCAGGAATGGAAGTAATAACTGCATCAGATCTACAGCTTGCAGTCATTAAAAATCATCCATTAGTTGTAGGTTTAATAATTGGATATTCGGATTCTGTGGTACGTGCCAAATTAATTGCAGAAAGATTAATTAAAACTGCGAGTTCATCTATAGAGATAGGACAATTCGATTCGAGAATAATGTCTAAATTACTAGAGAAGCAATGGCCTTTAGATATTTATAAATCTAAAAGGACCAAAGAAATCTAATTAAATATCTGTTTATAAACAATAGATGATTAATAAGAAATTAAAGATAATCTTTTAGTCCTAGTACGTCTTTTCGGCCAATTTCTGACTTTCCTAATAATTTTATTTCTAATTGTTCGAATTCTTTAATTATTCTATCGTTAGCACTTGGATGAATAACTTTCTTAGCCTCTCGAAAATGTGTCATCAATATCTCTTTTACATTGAGATCTTCACGAAGGGCAATCATTACTGCTTCTCGACAAATAGCTTCAATATCAGCCCCGACATAACCGTCTAGCTCACTAGCTAACTGAGAAAGATTGACATCTTCACCTAGGTTCATTCCTTTAGTATGGATTTCGAAGATTTTTTCACGAGATTCAACATCGGGTGGTTTTACGAGGAGTAATCGGTCGAATCTTCCAGGCCTTAGAAGTGCGGGGTCGATCATATCAGGGCGATTACTCGCACCTAATACAACAACATCTTTGAGATTCTCCAATCCATCAACTAAAGATAAGATTTGATTAACAACACTCTCCATAACATGGCTACCCCCTGTAAAGGCTCCCCTACGGGGTGCTATAGCGTCTAGTTCATCTAAAAATATTATTGATGGAGCTGCTTGTTTTGCTTTTCGGAAGACTTCTCTTACAGCTTTTTCACTTTCACCAACCCATTTTGAAAGGAATTCTGGGCCTCTAATTGCAATAAAATTGGCTTGACTTTCAGTAGCAACAGCTTTCGCAAGTAATGTCTTTCCTGTTCCAGGGGGGCCATAAAGAAGAATTCCATGTGGAGGACTTATTCCATGATGGATAAAGATATCTGGGTAAGATATTGGCCATTCAACTGCTTCAATAAGCTTTTGTTTAACTTCTTCAAGTCCCCCAATATCCTCCCACTTCACATTTGGGATTTCCAGTAAAACCTCCCGCATAGCTGAAGGTTCTGTATTTTTCAATGCCTCGTAAAAATGTTCTTTTGACACAACTAGTTTCGAAAGTATCTCAGGAGTGAGTGGTTTATCAAAATCTATCTTCGGTAATATTTCACGAAGTGTATGCATAGCAGCTTCTTTTGCCAGTGCAGCTATATCTGCACCCACAAAACCGTGAGTTCTTGCTGCAAGTTCCTCAAGATCAACATCATCCGCAAGAGGCATTCCTCTAGAGTGGATAAGTAATACTTCATATCGGCCATTTCGATCTGGAACTCCTATTTCAATTTCTCTATCAAATCTTCCTGGTCTTCTTATTGCTGTATCTAGAGCATTTGGCCGATTCGTTGCTCCTATAACAATAACCTTACCCCGACTCTTTAAACCATCCATTAATGCTAATAATTGAGCAACAACACGTCTTTCAACCTCTCCAGTTACTTCTTCACGTTTTACTGCGATTGAATCTAATTCGTCAATGAAAATGATGCTTGGAGCTTCTTTTTCAGCTTGTTGAAATATTTCACGAATTCTTTGTTCACTTTCACCATAAAATTTTGACATGATTTCAGGCCCAGCGATTGAAACAAAATTTACGCCAGACTCACTAGCAACTGCTTTAGCAAGTAGTGTTTTACCTGTTCCAGGGGGTCCATGTAATAAAACACCTTTGGGAGGATCAATTCCAAGACGTTCAAATAATTCTGGATGCTTCATTGGAAGTTCTATCATTTCTCGAACTCGTTTTATCTCTTCGGAAAGACCACCAATATCTTCGTAAGTGACACGTGGCATCATTCGAAGGTCTTTGGGTGCTTCTTCAATGATGTTTACGTCTGTTGTATCCCCTACAGTAACAATTCCCTCTGGATCTGTTGAAACAACAACAACTTTAATTTCCCCAAGACTTACAGGGCTAGATGCGCCGAAAAAACGGGAAATAAAATCATCCATTCCGCTGCCCCCGCTAGATCCTCCATCTGGAGGAAGTTTTCTAATTTGGCCAGTAATTACTAATAAATCTCCACGAGAAATCGGATGATTTTGAAGTCGTTCTTTTATTATTTCAGATCGAACCAGAAGTCTAATTCTTTCTTCAGCAGGAGCGATCGTTATTTGTTTTGCTTTCTTTTTTTTAATTTGCTGAATACGAACACTTTCCCCTAGACTTGTACCAACATTACCTCTGATCAATCCGTCCATTCTGATAATACGTTTTCCTCTATCTTCTCGTCTTCCTGGTATGACAAGAGCACCAGTTTTTCTTCCAGCTGCTCTTTCACTGGATATCTCAATAATATCCCCTGTTTCAAGATTATGTTCTCGCATTATGGAGTAGTCAATACGAACAAGCCCTCGTCCTACATCACCTTGGTTTGCTTCTGCTACTTTTAATGCTAAAGTTTTCTTATTATCATCAGTCATTTAATATAAATCATCCTAATAAGGTTATATCCTTGTCAGATCGGAGTACATCATCATTTATAACATTGCTAGAAATTTGCTATTTAATAAAATTTCTGTTTAAATGATAAACTCCAGTGTTTTAAAACGATTCTAAAGAAAATTTACTAAAAGAAAATCTTCCAGAATAACCTTACTTTTACATGAAGAGATGTAGGCGAAGGAAAAAGAATCTCTGAGAGATTCAGAAAAAGAAAGAAAGAATGTGAGATTGAAACAGCTTAAAGGAAGAATTCATGTCTCTCTTTATTGGAATTTCGGGTGGAAAAGGTTTATATAGATTTATTCCCTGTTTAACCAAGCTTAAAAGTGAGTTTAACCAATGTTTGTCACCCGAACGGAACAGATCTGGTTGAAAACATCTGAAAACCTATCTAAATTGTGTCATCTAGCTAAAAATCTCTATAACGAAGGTAACTATCTGATTCGGCAGGAATTTTTCACTACTGGGAAATGGATTCGGTATAATTCAATATACCATTTACTCAAATCATCTGAAAATTATCAGAATCTTCCTGCTCAAACGGCTCAACAGACTCTAAAAATACTTGATAGAAGTTGGAAATCCTTTTTTAAGGCAATAAAAGTTTGGGGAAAGAATAAAGATAAATTCTTAGGTAAACCGAAACTCCCTAATTATAAATCAAAGAATGGGGAATTTCTACTAGTTTTCACCAACCAACAGGTGAGTTTAAGAAATCAAACACTCATCTTTCCTAATAAAGTAGGATTAGAACTAAAGACAAGGCTAGCAGACACTATTGATATTAGAGAGGTAAGAATTGTTCCAAAAGGGGTCGGATATATCCTAGAAATTGTTTATTTTAAAACTATTTATCCCAAGCATTTAAACCCAAGCAATGTGCTAGCGATTGATTTGGGTGTGCGTAACCTCATAACTATGGTCAATAACAATGGTCTTCAACCATTTGTTATTAAAGGTGGGGTATTAAAATCCATTAATCAATACTACAACAAAGAAAAAGCGAAAATACAATCCATTTACGACCGTCAAGGAATAAAAATTGGTAAATCTATGCATAAATTAACCAACAAACGTAATAAGAAAATTAATGACTTTTTTCACAAATATAGTAAAATAATCGTTAATTATTGTCTGAATAATGACATTGGAACTATTATTATTGGATATAATCCCGAGTGGAAACAAAAATGTCGGATTGGTAAGCGAAACAATCAGAATTTTGTTACCATTCCTTATTACAAGTTAATTCACCAACTTGAATATAAAGCCGCTGAACAAGGCCTAACGGTTCTTAAGCAAGAAGAAAGTCATTCGAGTAAATGTTCCTTTTTGGATAACGAACCAGTTGAACACCATGACACATATGTTGGTAAAAGGATTAGTAGAGGATTATTCAGATCCAAAACAGGTACTATCATTAATGCAGATGTGAATGGAGCTTACAATATTCTGAAGAAAGCATTCCCGAACGTTTTTAGTTCTACTAAAGCTGACGGGATAGAGGATGTAGGGTTACATCCGACACGATGGAGGCTAGCAACGGTAACGGGCTAGTTGATGACCTCATGTAAATGCAAATGATTAGATTTGATAGCGTTTGTGATAACC
>JAUUVJ010000164.1 GCA_030589605.1 Candidatus Hodarchaeota archaeon
CTGATTTGATAAAATATTTGATTTACCAGAAATTTCAGCATCTAAAAAGATGAATGGAAGTAGATCCTCACTTGCATTTATACCAGTAGCACGAATCCAACGTTTTAATGTTTTTAAATCTAAATCATGAGGGAAATCAGTCCATGATTGAATTAATCTGACCAAAATTTGCATCAATTTTTCTGATAATTTGAAATCATTCGATATTTGAACAAGAAGATCTTTTGATAATTCATTTTTTTGTGATAATACTTTTAATATAAAAAATAAGCGTACTGATTCTGAGCGTGGAGGTATTTCTTCAATTCTATCTAAAAATTGTTCTATTTTCTTTTTATCAACCGTATCTTCTGCTTCTCCTGCGTAAAAAGATAATGATGGAAAAAGAGCTTTTAAAATATTGTATCTAAAAAGTAATTTTAGCCCAAAAGCTGGATTGGGTAGTAGTAACAGTTTGAAGAATTCTATTTGTAAAGCAACAGGATTGCGAAATTTTACTGCTTCTCCTATTTTTTCTAAAGCTGTTATTACTTCCTGATCTATCTCTAGATGATATTTCGACGCAAAACGAGCAAGACGTATGATACGTAACCCGTCTTCTCGTAATCGTTTTTCTGCGTTTCCTATCATAGAAATTCGTAATTGTTCTATGTCTTCGAGACCATTATATTTATCCGAAAATTCTCTAGTAGTTACATCAAAAACAATTGCATTAAACTTAAAATCCCTACGATCTAAATCCTCTTCAATATTCTCAACAAAACTAACTTTGGGAGGAAATCCTGGGTTTTCAAACACCTCCCGACGCAATGTACTAACCTCAAAAGCTTTTTTCTTAACTATAACTAAGAGAGTACCATAGTTTTCTCCTATAGGTTTGACTTTTATTCCAACTTCTGTCATCCATCTAGTGATCTCATCAGGGGTAGCATCTGTTGCTATATCAAAGTCAATCTCGTTGATAAATTCATTGAAATAATAATCTCGGATTGCTCCTCCAACAATATATACCTTCCTTTTATGTTCCTGCAATATTTCAACGATAGTTAAAATATCTGATGTTAAAAGCTTATAAAAATTGTTTTTATTGTTTTTTTCCATCTTTAATAACACCTTGACTTATTGCGGATTTAATTTCCTCGAAAGATAATATTTTAATGGAAGAGATTTCATCAGATGAGATGTTAGCTGAGTTTAATTTTCTAACATCGTTACCTTTATAAATGTATAAAACTTCTGAAGAATATCCAATTGCAGGTACATACTTTAGCAGTAATTCTACGTTTTCAATAGGATATCCAGTCTTTTCTTCGAATTCTCTTCGAATACATGTTTCTGGATCTTCTCCAGGATCGATTTTTCCAGCTGGAATCTCAAGAGTTTCCTCTTGAATTGAATAGCGGAATCATTTTCGTTGGAAGTCTACTTTCCATGTTGTGTAAGCATTTCTCTCAACAATTTCTAGCGATTCAATTTTCAATGTTTTAAGAATTCCTTCTAGAAGACCATCAAGTAATAAAGTAGTCAATTCTTCAGGAAATCCTTGATCAATCCAATTTTTAATAGAAATTAGCAAGTGATCATTATCGAGGTTGAGGATCATTGAATCTGATAACGTTTTCTCATATTTTGAAACCGATTCTCCCATTAAGTGAGCTAACCATTGCTTCTGGAAGGATAACCCATAGGCAGCACCTATTTTTACTGCATTATCACGAATTTCAAGTTTTATTTCTTGAAAGATATCAGAATATCCCTGAATAGACATTCTTGTTGCTAAATGAGAAAATTCAGGTAAGATTTCGTTTTGGAAATAGCTCAAAAAATTGAGTTCTAGTAATCTGAAAAAAACTACGCCTGGTAGTGAATGATAAAGCGCCTTAATTAAAGCAATATTGCTACTTGAATCTTCAACAGTTGTTAAATAGAGATTTGCATGATCATTGAAATCTTTAAAAGCATCCACACATTTAGTAATATTTGTATTCAAGGATTCTCTCATTTTTGGATCGTATTTATGCATAAAAATTGAAAGAGTTGGCTTTCTTTCACTAACTTTTGAAACAAGCCTCCACATATCAATTAAATAATTGTTTGCAACATTAAAACTCTCAGGATTTTGAATATCAACAATGAAAATGAGGGCATCTATTCCTTTCCATAGATCTTCTTGATCTAAGTAAAGGTTTCGATACACTGATTGTCCACCTAAGTCTGTCACAACAATCTTATGTAACAGGAATTCCTGAAAGTGATGAGAAAAATCAGCTCCCGTAGTTGGCTTTGTTTCTTTTGCTAAAGCTTCTGACCATCTTTCAAAAAATTTATATTTAATTGACGTCTTTCCAGCTTGATTGAGTCCAGTTAGCACAATTTTCGGGGTAATTTCTTGTTTAACAAAATCTCCTAATGTTTTTGTAATAGTAGTGATTGGGTCTTGTGTCATAGGGATAAGCATTTTTTCTAATTTTGCTTTAAATGTCTCTTCGTCGAAAACAGACCCATTCAATGGCGAAGAGGAAACTAATAAAACATCAATTTTATCTGATAACCCCTCAAAGTAACTCTGTAATTCCTCCTCATCCATAGGTTCATCAACTAATAATTGAAGGGAATATTGTTCAAAACCTTTGGAATACATCATCATATTGGAAAATTTAATTTTCTGTATAGCCAGATCGGGAGACGGGGAATAAGATCTTAGTGATTCAAAGAATCCATCAATTAATTGAGAATCAATGAGCGTTTCAGATGATTTTGTTGAATCAAAGGAAAAAACCTTATTTTCTCCCATATCTATCGAAAGTCGAATTAACAACTGTAAATACCTCTACACAAATATTTAGAATCGTTCTGCAATGATTTTTTACTCAAGTAAATCCCAATGCTTAACATATTCTACATTTATTAAAATTACTTGAAATGGTTATAAAACTTATTATTTTTCAAGTGGACTATCTATTTTCAGAACCGCATCTTTGGTACTAACACGAGGTCTTTCTGACTGTTTTGGCTGTTTAGCTAAGTGTCTTTCATGAGCAATTAGTTGTATAGCTAAGCTTCTAAAAGCTTTATTTACATTGTATCCTGTTTTGGCACTTGTTATTATTGATTTTATTCCGAATCCATACCTTTTAAGTGTTTCTTGACTTGTTTTTATAGTAAATTCGTTTATTATTTTATCTGAAATAGTCAATACTCCTTCTTCACGGAGGTCAACTTTATTTCCAACCACAATGAATGGTATAGGACCAACATTATTGTTATTCCACAATTCACTAATCCATTGTGTAATATTATTGAATGAATCCTGATTAGTAAGATCACACACAAAAATAGCTCCCTGTGCACCTGTATAAAATACTTTACGAATGTTTTTAAAACGCGGTTGTCCAGCTAGATCCCAAATTACAAATTTAACTTTGTTCTTACTCCCAATGGTATCCTCTTTTGTTGCGAAATCTGCACCGATGGTTTGTAAATATTCTCCTGTGAAATTTTCCCCAAAAAAACTTCTTCTTAATGTGGTTTTACCAACAGCGCCCTCTCCTATTAGTACAATCTTCCAAGTATATACATCCTCCATTCGGTTATCATCGAGAAGTATTTTTTCATCCTCAAGTAATTCAACTGTTTCATCTAATTTTGATAATTGAGTGTCCTTTATTCGTTCCCATAGATCATGAAACGACTCTTCATCCTCTTTATCAACGGTATCCTCGATTGATTCTCTAGAAGATTGGTTATTGTCTGATTGTTCATTCATCGATACAAAATTCCTATTAAAATTTAATTGCAGTCTATTGATAATGAAATAGGCCATTTAGCCACTTTTAAGTGATTATATTTTACTATATAACATATTCTATTTTACAAAGGAGCTTGAATTCTCCTTCTGAATTTATTATTCTGAACCAAATAGAAGTAATTCTTATTGTATTCGTATTAAGATTCGTATAGGTTCCAACTCATTGATATCATTTCTGTTTCTTTAATAACCTCATCTCTTTCTATTGTTGAAAGACTGAAAATATTGCCTAATCCAGTTAATAAACCTTCAATCACAGCAGTTATAACTAGTATGTTTTCTTCTTTTAGTGATTTCTTCAATTTGACAATAATTCGAAATGCGCTTTGCATTTCAATTACTTCGACGTCAAGCGGAATTTTACTAGGTTTTTCGAGAGTTCGTTGAATATCTTGAGACTCCCAGTTTTTAAAAATTTCATTTGCCATTTTCTCTCCATATGGGATTGCCAAAGAAATTATCCTTTCTTGAAATCCTTGTAGATCTTTATCTTGGTCAATTTGCTGTGAAACTGTATTCCAGATTTTATTTTGAGTTTCAAAGAAGATAGTACTTTCTAAAACGTTTTGAATTATATAGCGTGGAACAATTCGGGTTAAAGTTCTCATAAATGCTAGATGCAATGAATCATCAAATATAGATGTCATAAAAAAGGAATATCTAGGCCACTCACTTATCCCTCTGAAAATTCGAAGAAAAGCGTTTAAATTTGGTTGTAATTGGTTAATCTTATCTGGGTCATATTTATGTGCGAAAACACCAATAAATGGTATTTGTTTTTGAGTTTTTAATATATTCATTATTTTATTAAGATAATTATTTGCTTCTTGAAAAGATTCAAGGTCTTGGATATCAACCATGAATAATATTGCTGTTGCGCCTTTCCATTTAGTTTCCTGTGTTAAATGCTGCTCAATTTATCTTTCCTGCCCTCCTAGGTCAAATAATGTAAGATTAGCTCGTAAAACATCCAAAAAGGAGTTGAAAATTGAATAATCTATCGTTGGAGTTATTCCTTGCAGCTGTTCATTATCCCAGGAATGAAAGAATTTCCGAATGGAGGTTGTCTTTCCAACTTTCCTTAATCCAGCTATAACAATCTTTTGCGTTCCTTTATAAGGTGATAAAGACATTGGTTCAATTACTTCCTGCTCAATATATATATCAACTGCTTTTTTAATAGATTTTACTAAATTAGGAGAGATAGTACGTATTCTATCTTTGTTTTGAAATTCAGATTCAACTTGGTTTCCCAATCTATTGAGAAAAGATGAAATTGTCTGTTTATTAGCATTTAAACTTGTTAGTGCAATGATTATTACATGATCAAACCTTTTAAGGAGTAATTGAGAATTAGCAAAAGTGATTTCTTGCATTTCATCTTTAACTATCTCTTTCGAGAATTGAAGAAGAGCTGAAATAAAACCTGAAATTAGTTGATCATCATGCTTCAAAAAAAAGGAAGATTCAAAATTCCTTTTATAAATTTCAATTCCATTCTCAGCATTGATGAATGAGAGCCTTTTAAGAGATTTAATAATTTCAAAACTCATAATCAGATTGTTATATTTCTTAAGTAATAAATACTCCGAAAACATATATGTCAATGAAAGTTAGTTCAATAGAAATTATGATTATTTTGATCTCTACTCATCTAATTATCCCTTCAATTTATTTCTATTTCAATAGGGAAACTAAATTTTTCATAAAAAAGTCGCAAGGAAACCCCCGAATTCATTCTGGTAAGAAATTGTGATAGAAAACCCTTAAAATAATAAAAGTAAGACCTCTTAGAGAATACGGGGAAATAGAGTGAAGAGGTGGAACAGGGAACAAGCTGACCCTGACTATTGGGTTAAATATCCTTAAAGCTGGAGTTTGAACTAATTAATTCAAAAGATAGGTTTTTTCTATATTTGAAAAAATATTCATCCTTATTCAGATATTTTGAAGCAGTTAGAATAAAGTGTATATAATGCAACCAGTGTTTTTCCATCTTTAATAACACCTTGACTTATTGCTGATTTGATTTCATCGAAAGATAACTTTTCAAGAGAAGAGATTTCATCAGATGAAATAATAGCTGAATCTAATTTTTTAACACCTATGGCTTTAAAAATGTATAAAACCTCTGATGAATACCCTATTGCAGGTACATACTTAAGAAGTAACTCTACGTTTCCATTTCCAATAGAATATCCAGTCTCTTCTTCGAATTCTCTTCTAACACAAGTTTCTGGATCTTCTCCAGGATCTATTTTTCCAGCTGGAATCTCAAGAGTTTCCTCTTGAATTGAATAACGGAATTGTTTCACAAATAAAATTCTACCATCATCTAAAATTGGGATTAATGCAGAAGCATCTGGATGTTCAACTCGTATCCTTTCAGTTATACGACCTGAAGGTAGTTTTACCTCATCAAGATTGACAGAAAATGAACGTGCATGTACTGTTGCTATCGTTCTTAGTTTTTCTTCCTTCATAATGATATTTCACTCATTATTATTGTTTAACGCCTTATTCTGGGTTAATTTATACAAACGATATAATAGATCTCAAGGATTGTTCTAAATATAAATGAATTTGATGATAAAAACCTTTTAATATTGTTTTCCGACATACACGAAACACTTTGCAGGCTTTCCACAGATAAAACACTTTTGTTCTCCAGATGGAAACTCTGTTTCTCTTACATCAATACCTCTTACCTGAGCTCCAGCGAATTCATCTTTAAGTTCATCAGCACAATCTTCTCCGTCTAGATCAATTGAACACCAAGGAATTTTGATCATTTTTTTGTTTTCGAGATGTTCTACTAGTTGATCGATAGTATCAGCTCTTGCTAAATGATCTTCAAAGAATTTCTTGGCCTTAGCTATGATATTTTGAGTGAGAGATTTTCCAATTGATTTTAGCGATTCTTTCAGTGTAGTAAGATCCATAATCTCTTTTTCACGTGTATCACGACGAAAAATTGTAACCTGAGAATCCTTAACTTCTCGTCTACCAATTTCCAGTCTTATTGGAATTCCTTTCATTTCCCAGAAATAATACTTCTCTCCTGGACGTTTATCACTATTATCTAGGTAGACTCGAAATCCTTGTTCTTGTAGCATTTCTTGTAGCTTCTTAGAATAAGTTTCAACTTTTGATCTCTGTTTCTTTGAAAGTATTGGTATAATAACAATTTGAATAGGTGCTACTTCAAATGGGAATATTAACCCTGTATCATCACCATGAACGGAAATCATTGCCCCAAAAATACGAGAAATTGCTGGACCATAACATGTCTGATAGGCATAATGTTTTTCTCCTTCTTCGTCCATGTATTCAATGTTAAATGCTTTTGAGAAATTATCACCCAATAAATGTGTCGAAGGTAGCTGTAAAAATCGTCCATCAGGCATAAGAGTATCAGCAGCATAAGTATGAACTGCACCAGCAAATTTATCCCACTCAGGTCTTTGAAATCCTATGAATGGGATTCCAAATCTATCTTGAATGACATTGAAAGAAATCTGCATATCTTCTCTAGTTTGTGCTTCTGCTTCCTCAAGTGTTGCAAAGACATCATGTCCTTCAATCCAAATAAATTCACGTCCTCGAATGAAAGGACGAGTTGATTTTCCCTCATAACGCCAAACTTTGCCTGATTGATATCGTTTTAAAGGCAAATCTCTCCAACTTCTTATCCACAAAGAATATAGAGGGTACATTGCAGTTTCTGAGGTCGGTCTCAAAGCTAATCTTTCTTCTAATAGTCCACTATTTCCTGCCGATGTAATCCAAAATACTTCTGGAGCAAAACCCTCAACATGGTCAGATTCTACTTGAAAATTAGATTCTGGAATAACCGAGGGGAAAATTACTGGCTGATGCCCAAATTTGTCTAATTCTTTTTCATATATATCAAACATCAGTTTAATTGAAATTGTAGACCAAGGAGGATAAACAATAAAACCCTTTACGTTATATCTCATATCAGCTAGTTCTGCTCGTTTTACTATTTCAGTAAACCATTCAGAAAAATTATTAACTTTGTCAATGTTGAAAGTTTCAATTTGAGTATCTTCTGAAACCGTTTTTTCTGTTTTAGTCTTTTTTTGTGACATTTTCACCGACCTAGTATGTATTTATTGAACCTTGCGGCAAAGAATATAGTTCTAGAAACTCTGAGGTCTTTAAAAGTATTCTTTTCTTTGGAACAGATGAATCTTGGTAAAAACAAGAAGCAAAATTGTTTATATAAATATTATTAATAGTTAGGAAGACGATCCATCCTTAATAACTCCATTTTTCCCATTTTTAGTTGATTTTTAAAATCATCAGTTTCATAAAGGTCAGTTTTCTTTCAATAGAAACATCATGCCATTTCGCCATTGCCTTTCTGGTATTCGTATTCTCGATTTGACAAGTAATTTACCTGGTCCTCTAGCAACTCAAATACTAGGTGATATAGGCGC
>JAUUVJ010000216.1 GCA_030589605.1 Candidatus Hodarchaeota archaeon
GAAGCTAAAACATTATTAGAGAATCAGTTACAGGTTTCCCTTGAATATGTTGAGGAGGATGTATTAGCTAATGGAATCCAATTAGCTATTCTAGATGTCGAAAAATACGCGAGTCGTTTCGATTATCCCCCTCCAGGTAAAATTACAGGATCCTTATTTGATAATCTTGCTAAAAAAGATGAAAAATCTTCCCAAGTTACAATTGGACTTGGACCTGATTTTGCTATTTTTCGTTCTCAAAATGTGAAACTTGACTTTCCAGGATTAGTTAAAACCTGTGCTGAGAGAATCCCACACGGGAAAGTTGAAGGCGGTGGACATGAAATTGTTGGTTCAATGAAATTCATTGCTGGAGCTCGAGAAGAAATGATAGAACTAATAAAAGAATTATTGACCTTGATTGTAATTCCTATAAATGAATAAAACTGTTAATGTTAGATACGATATAGAAAAATTAATCAATTAGAAAAATCTCATTTTATTAGTAGAATTTTTTCATTCAAAAAGTATTGATAGGTATGGAGAGTACATTGGAACTAGAAATACGTAACTTTACTTCTTTGGATGAAGATGAGTGGTTGAAATGTCACATAGCTGCTTACTATGAATCTTATTTCTTTGATGAACTAGTGAAGATTAAACCTCGTTATGAGGCAATATCTCTGGAATTGGTTGGAATAGTGAACAAAGAAATAGTAGGGATTTTAGACATCGAAATTGAAGAAGAAGCTGGTCAATTATCATTTCAAGAGGCAAAAAAAAGTGGTTTAATTTCTATAATTGGGATAAAACCGCACTATCGACGAAAAAACATAGCAACGAAATTATTACAGACAGCAATAACATTATTGAAGAATGAGCACACAATACATCGATTAGAGATCTGGGTAAGAGATGATACTGCACTTCTTTCTTGGTTAGAGAAAAATAGATTCAAAGAAATAAATCGCTTTTATCAAGTAACACTGACAACAGATTTCTTCCTTAAATATGACATTGATTTACCTTTTGGGTTAACACCTGATATCCTCACAGCAAACGCTGATTCAGAAGGTTATTCTGAGTTATCCCAGTATCATGCTCCAGAAAAAACAGAGAGAATAATAATATTTGAAAAACCCATCTGATTGAATTGAGAATTCCTTAACTAAATTGAATTCTACCGATTTACAATTAACTTAGCTCATAGATATTATTCAAAATCACTCTTTTCTAAAAATATGACAGTATTGATGACAACGATTACCAACCCAAGCATAATTAACACCTAGAGCAACTAAAGCCTTATCATCTTGTAACCAAATTTTCTCATCTTTAAGAACCCACGGATGAGCTTTGTCTTGAGTTAAACTGATTGCTGTATCATATGCTAGGGGATAGACTTTCCCACTAAAGAATACATTGTTCGTGATTACTACCAAATATCCTTTAGGCCGTAAAATCTCATAAACTTGTCCAAATATCTCCTGTTGCTTACTTAGAAACTCATCATATTCTTTTATATTACTAATATCCTGTAAATTGATTTCACTGTATTTTGTATCCAAACCAAGTTTTTTTCTTTCCTTTTGTCTAATTTCGTTTCTTTCTAATTGGTTCCAATATGGTGGTGAAGTGATACAAAAATCAACTTGAGGGAATGAGTTTTCTTTCCAAATATTCAGAAGATTTTGTGAATCTCCATGAATGACTTTCCAAAAGCTTGGTTCCTCAATTTGATATAAGGGAGGGTAAGCTTGGACGTTTATTTTAGCCAGTCGTTGTTTACTTATTTTAGCATACTTTTCTGAAAGCTCAATCCCAATTCCTTTCCTATTACTCTGTTTTGCAGTTAGTAAAGTGCTTCCACTTCCAAGAAATGGGTCTAATACCATTTCCCCTGGTTTGGTGAAAAAAGTGATGAATTGTCTTATCATAGACTCTGGAAACTTTGCAGGATGAAGAATTTCAGTTCCTTTTCGTGATGGTGGACGGTGAATGAACCACGATTTCGAAAACTTAATCCACTCCCTACCTGTGTACAGATTTAGTTTGTTTTTTCTA
The DNA here is from genome assembly GCA_030589605.1 of Candidatus Hodarchaeota archaeon. Lineage (GTDB taxonomy): Archaea > Asgardarchaeota > Heimdallarchaeia > Hodarchaeales > Hodarchaeaceae > Hodarchaeum. Next base: position 2,044 of record JAUUVJ010000216.1, read on the forward strand.
TTTCGAGTCCCGAATGGAACTCTTTTTCTCCCCTTCTCGAGATTTAGTGTTGCTTCACCCTTAGTAAGACTCAGATTAGGGGTTACTTTTTTTTGTTGATCTTCAACTTTGAAAGTATGAAATGTAAAATTATCTGCATTTTCCACTTTTTTTAGCCAGATAATTATTAGTTCCGTCTCTTGAGAATAATTGTGTAATAAATTAGTCTTTATTGTCTTTCCAATTGAAAGAAATTGCTTAAAATCAACAAACTTTATAGATTTAGTTATTGTTGGATAAAATAAAATTGGAGTTTCGAGATCCAGATAATATAGATACCATAAGTTACCTTTATTCTCCCCAATTAGTTTAAAATACTCTAGATTATTTTTGCGACTTAGATTCCACAACGAAACTAACCATTTATCTCCATCTTCTGTCTCTAGCTCATCTAGTGACTTTATATAGTGTATACTAGAAGGTTGAACAATAGAATTGAAAAATTTAATTGTTTCTTCATCTATTGACTTTGAACTTATTATCTTAGTAGTCATTTTTGCTAAGAAGCTCCAGTAATGGGGATTCTACAGAATACTTGACTAATCTGAATAAGATGGTTTATCATTCTAATTTAATGTTAAATATATCGAATTGTATATCTCAGATTTCCCAAAATACAGAATTGATATTTGAATGTATTCCAACAAGAGGTTAAGACACACTGTATCATCTTAAAGCACCAGTAAATAAACGTTTTAAAGGATAATTTCAACTTCTCTTATACAATAGCATTGTATTTCTTATAATAATTAGTTTGTAAAAAGGTGAATTAACTTGGCGAATTTTTGTGATAAATGTGGTGAGCGAGTGAATGATGATGATTTATTTTGTAACAATTGTGGTTCTAAATTAAACCGTTCTAAAACATGGATAGAACCAGGAAGTGCTCCAAAAGCGCCGATACCTCCAAAAGTTTCATATCAACAAGAAACAACATATACTAAGCCATCACGCTTCTATAGAAGTAGACAGAATAAATGGGTAGCTGGAGTATGTGGAGGAGCTGCAGAACATTTTGATATGGATCCCGATTTAGTTCGTGTGGGTTTTTTTATCGCACTTTTTGTAACTGGTGGAATGGCACTTTTCATATACATTGTATTAGCCCTTTTTATTGAAGAAAATCCTAACCAGGAATCACTACCTCCCCGACAATCTAACTATTAATTGTGAAAAAAAACTTGTTACAAAATACAGAGAATTCAGTAGAATTATATATCATCCATTTCGAATTCAATTTGTAAATCAATTTTCTGAACTTTAGAGTCTTTTAATCGCAAACATTCAATCTGACCTAACAATGAATTCCCAATGAAATCACGAACGAATCTTTTTGCAGCAACATTCTTACCATTAACTTCTAGCTTAAATGATTTGATTTCTCGCATGATTTTCCAACCAAAAAAGTGTATAAAACAATAAGATACGCTATCTTTTTAAACAATACAGCTTACGCTATTCCTTAGAAATTCATATAAAGGATGGATAGATAACCTTTGTCGTTGATATCACTTCAATCAATTTCAAAACATTACCAAATGGGTGAAATTCAAGTAACTGCAATACAAAACTTAACCCTTGATATAGAACCAGGAAAATTTGTGGTGCTACTAGGGCCATCAGGATCAGGTAAAACTACTCTTTTAAATCTTATTAGCAGCATAGATGTTCCTTCTTCAGGTACAATACAAATTGAAAATGTTGATATCACTTTTTTGAATAGGAAACAAAGAGCCCAGTTTCGACGTCATAAAATCGGGTTTATCTTTCAGTTCTTTAACCTGTTACCCACTCTCACAGCTTTGGAGAATGTTGAATTCGTTTTGGACTTAGTGGGTGTAAGTACAGAAAATAATAAACGAACATTCAATAGAAAAACCATTCGTGAAGTAGCAACGATTTGGTTAACAGATGTAGGCCTAGAAGATCGTTTAAATCATTTCCCATCACAGTTAAGTGGAGGAGAACAACAACGAGTTGCAATAGCAAGAGCATTAGCAAAAGATCCCCCTATTGTCGTTGCAGATGAACCAACTGGTAATCTCGACTATGTCAGTGGGGTTGCAGTCCTCAAATTAATGAAAAAGTTGAATAAAGAAACAAACAAGACATTTATCATTGCTACGCACAACAGACAAATCTCGAAGATAGCTGATCTAGTAGTTGCGGTACAAATGGGGGAAATTAGTCTTTTTGAACAGAAACAACCTGAAAATGTAGAAAATTTGATATGGTAAGAATAATCAATAAGGTCTTTACATGAAATTTTTGACACGTTTATGGATAAAAAAGTTAATTAGAGATATTTTACGGCAAAAATTGTTATTTTCTGCCCTAATAATTCTTTCTCTCTTCAGTATAGGCTCTTTTATTGCATTAACAATGGGTTATACTAATCTCAATTCATCTGTTGGGAGTATCTATCGAAGAACGAATTTTGCTGACGCTGAGATATCTACTCATGGAGATATATGGTTCAATGTTTCTCAATTAAAAACGGTTGTTGATGAATTCATGGATTCTCACCCCCAAATTCTAGCTGTTGACTATAGGTTGATTGCTGATATTGGTTACAACCTAACAAAATCTTTTCAAAATTATTCGAGACAATTCCTTCCATATGGTCGAATAATTGGCATTGAAACTCAAAAAAATTATCGCATCAATGATTTAATAGTTGGTAAGGGGAATTACTTCAATACAACACAATCAAATAACAGTGTATTGGTAGAAACACATTTTACTCGGTATTTTGAACTGGATGTTGATGACTTCCTTTCAGCAACAATAGGAAACCAGACATTTAACTTCAGTGTCCAGGGTACTGTTTTTAGTCCTGAATATCTAATTATTATTCCTTCAAAGTATGATTTTGTAGCATCAACTCGTTTTGGAGTTACTTTTATTCCATTAAATGAATTACAAGCAATCACAAACCTAAAGGGACTAGCAAACAATCTTTTAATTAAGATGCAACTGAATGTTTCAAAAAACCAAAGGAATTCAATAGTAAATGATCTTTTTAATGCAATTAATACTGATGAAACAGGTAATGCATTCTTAATGCCTATAATGCAAGAGAATCAACTCTCTAATTTGGCATTCCAATTAGACATGCAGGAAATTCAAGAAATAGCTTTAATCCTTCCTATCATTGTCTTAGGCGTTGGAGCTATTTCAATATATATTACATTGAACAGAGTAATTCAGAGTCAAAAACGTACAATCGGTGTTGTATCGTGTTTAGGTTATTATCCAAATGATATTTTAGTTCATTATTTATGCTTTAGCCTACTGATAGGGGGGATTGGTATAATCCTTGGAACTATTTTAGGAATAATGGTTTCAGGTTTAATAACATGGGTGTATGCATCTGTTATGGGATTTCCAACTATAATTACAATTCAAATACAATTCCAAGTAGTTTTTATGGCTATATTTACAGGATTAGGGTTAAGTATTCTTAGTGGATTAATCCCTGCTTGGAATGCTAGTCGAATGGTTCCTCGTGAGGCACTTCAAGCTAAAATCATCATTGAGAAAAATTCTAGGTCAATTTTAGAAAAATTATTAATCAGAAATCCACTGGGATTGAAATTAGTGATTCCAATAAGAAATTTATTTCGAAAAAGGACTCGTACTTTTGGAACGATTACAATACTCAGTGCTGCTGTTATGATTTTAGTTGTAGCTTTCGCCTTTACAGACTCTGTAAATAGTTCTGTGTTACGCCAATTTAGCAAGACGTCTCAATATGATATTATTATTCGTTATAATGGGATTAAGTTCGCTGAATTAGGAATTGAGGATGATATTGAATATCTTAGCAATTTAAAGGGAGTTAATTCAATAGATCCAGTCCTTCTATTACCTTCAATAGTTGAATCCGGTGGAAAGAAGAAAGAAGTATTAATTATGGCATGGAACGATTCTGATCCATATTCACATAATTTTGAATGGGATTCATCACACGATACTCTTGAATCAAATGGTAGTATGGTCTTATGTTCTGCAGTAGCAAGAGACCTAAATGTACAGACGGGAAATAACATTTCTTTTTATTATCCAAAAATTCCAGGTTTATTGTATGTTGATATGTTGATAGAAACATATATAGAGTTGATAGATGTATATCATTATGAATATGATCGTGCTAGACGAATTGCGGTGGGTAACTTCAGCAAACTTCTCGCAGATAGCAAAGAAAGTATATCTTTTTCGCCAACACAACAAGAAATTCGATATGGAGCATCGAATGTTAAAATCTCTGGAGTAACCAAGGAACTTTGGGGATCAGTTGTCTACACTACTGTTGAAACGCTTACATCTGTAATAGGATTAAATGCGTTTAGAAATTCCATATTTAATATCGATTTCACTCCATTTAATCAATTAATTTTGGAAGTATCACAACCAAATAATATAACGTTACTTGAAGAAATTAAAGAAGCTGTTTCTGCACTAGATGGCATTAAATCAATAGATTTTCATTTTGACTTTCAAGAAATGATTGATACCTCGATGAGCTTTTTTAATATTATAATTGGAGCATTTTTTGTCTTTGCTTCTTTATTAGCAGCTTCAGCTATTTTTACAACTATTTATGTAAATTTTCAAGAACGTCAAAACGAAATTGCGACAATGCTAACACTCGGATTATCGGATATCGAATTTCTCTCAATATTGACAATAGAGAACCTCTGTCAGACTGTTTTGGGAATTGTATTGGGAATTCCGATTGGTTTGAATTTGGCAAGCTTGATATTAGATAATATTCTACGTCTTTTTTATTTTGAGATTACTGTTCTTCCTTTCACCTGGATAGTTATATGGACACTTGTGATTCTTATTGTTCTTTTATCCCAATTACCTGCATTTTATCGTGGGATAAAACTGGATTTACCTACTATTATCAAGGAATTATCGATTTA